>JAFTLF010000081.1 GCA_017452885.1 Alphaproteobacteria bacterium | reverse complement strand
TTCCAATACACCAAGCTGATGAGCATTTTTGCAACCAATTTCTTTGAAAAATGCTGCTGCCTGCGAATAGTCGTAATACTGACATTCGAGGTCGGGGATTGATAATGCTTTCATAACACAATTAATTTAATTTGTTCATAATATAAAACTATGAACTTAGTGTAATGTTTGAAAGCTGATTTTGTCAACTACAAATTATGCGCCGTCTTTTAAGCAGGTTTTTTTATTTTTGGATACCTTTAGTTCTGATTTGAGAAATGCTTATTCCTGATTTAAAGTTGTCTATTTGATGAGCTCTTTTGATTATGGCACTCATGCGAGCTGAATCACGATCTTTTTTCATGAAATTGATTTTGAGAAAATTAGAATCTTTTTCGCGAAATTTGTTGGGGTTTTGAGCTGCCTGATAAGCATAAAATTCGCTGTATTTTTCAAAATAGGCAACCTCATTTTTTGAAGCGTCTTCACCATAAGTTTTAGACAATTTCAAGGCCTCGGTTTCAATCAAAGCTTCTTCAATAACAGCTCGTTGCAAAGCTCCGTCAAGACTGTTGAATTTGTCCCCTTTTTTTGCTGTGCGCAAGTATTCCTGATGATATAATTCTGCAACATGTTGAGGATCAAGGTTGTATGATGACATATTATTAAATCTCCATAAAAAATTATATCGGTCATTATGATTGTTTAATATAATATTGGCGAGTTGATTCTTTAATAATGCACAAAAAAATACCCCACAGCAGAATGCTATGGGGTATTTTAGCTATGTTAAGCAGACTATTCTGCTACTTTGAATTCAGCCATGTGTTCCAATAGAGAACGTTTTTCTTTAGCCAATTCTTGAGCTTTATTCAACAAGGTTTCATAACGCTCGGGATTAGCTTTGTTCACAATTTGGAAACGTGTTTCATTAGCCATATAATCAGCCAAAGGTTTGCTTGGAGCTTTAGAGTCCAAAGTCAAAGGAGCTTTTCCTTCGGCGATGTTTTCCGGATTGTAACGGAACAGAGGCCAAGAACCTGTTTCAACGGCAGCTTTCTGGTGTTCCAGACCGTTGGCAAGGTTAAAGCCTTGTGCGATACAATGCGAGTAGGCAATAATGATTGACGGACCATCAAAAGCTTCGGCTTCATTCATGGCTTTAATAACTTGTGAGTCATTGGCACCAAATGCAACTTGAGCAACATAAACATTGCCGTAAGACATAGCAATCATTGCCAAATCTTTTTTCGGTAAAGCTTTACCGGCTGTTGCAAATTTCGCTGAAGCACCCATCGGAGTTGCTTTTGACTGTTGGCCACCGGTATTAGAGTAAACACCTGTATCCATTACCAAGATATTGATGTTTTTACCGGAAGCGATTGCATGATCCAAGCCACCGAAGCCGATGTCATAAGCCCAGCCATCACCACCTAGGATCCAAACAGATTTTTTAATCAAATAATCTGCCAGTTTATCGAGGTGCTTAGCTTCTGCTGTATTGATTGTGGCCAATTTGTCGCGCAATTGTTTTACCAGAGCGCGTTGGTCATCAATTTCGATGTCGGTAGATTGAGGATTGTTGAGCAATTTATCTGTTAAGTCAGCACCAATCTCATTTTTCAAACCTTCAAGAAGCTGTTTTGCAAAAGAAGTTTGCTGATCAATAGAGAAGCGCATACCTAAACCAAACTCAGCATTGTCTTCAAACAGAGAGTTTGCCCAAGCCGGACCATGACCTTTTTCATCCTTAGCATAAGGGGTGGTCGGCAAGTTACCTGAGTAAATTGAAGAACATCCGGTAGCGTTGGCAACAACCATACGATCACCGAACAATTGAGTTAACAATTTGACATACGGAGTTTCGCCACAACCTGCACAAGCACCAGAGAATTCAAATAAAGGCTGAATCATCTGTG
>JAFTLF010000080.1 GCA_017452885.1 Alphaproteobacteria bacterium | reverse complement strand
TGATTTTAGCTCCGGAATTTTCATTGTTGGCATATCTGCCGACAGCTTTTTTGATAAATCATTTCAGGGAAGAAAAAACAGCGAAGACATTTTTTACCGTTAGTAAGTTTTTCTTACTTTTTAGCTTATTGATGACAATTGTTTTTTATAATCAAAGTCCTTTTTTACCTTGGTTGCAAAACAGCACTTATTCAACATTGTTCAAAACACTGGTCTATCTGGTGTCTTTGGCGTGGTTTTACCTTTCATCCAAATGGTTTTTGAATAAAAATAGAAGCTCTTATAAATTTTATTCATTAGCGGTATGGATACTGTTTTTGATTAGTTTCCTAATTTCTGCGCGACATTTATTTGTGTTATCCGTAATTTTTCCATTATCGTGTTTGGCTGTTCGCAGTTTGATTTTGCTTCATTGGGATGAAGAAAAGGTTTCCAAACTTGCTAATTTGTACAGTTGTTGTGCTACATTGTTTTGCTTGCTTTTATGGTGTGGTACCGGATTTTTATATTACAGCTGCGGCAGTGTCGATTATGCAACCATACAGGAGGTTTTGTCATCCGCTAATCGAGTAGGCATATATGAGTTATTGGGAGTCTGCTTTGTTTTGTCATCAATACTTTTTATGATGGCGGTGGCACCATTTCATTCATGGTTTGTTGGTGTTTTGAGCAGTGCTACTTTACCGGTATGCGGATTTTTGACTTTAACCTTGCCGATTGCATGGTTTTTTGGATTAATAACTCTGAGTGCCAAATCTTTTTTAGGTTTAGCCCCGTTATTACATAATATTTTACTTTGTTTTGCGATTGTTTCTTTGTTTATCGGGGCATTTTCAGCCAATGGTCAAAAAAATATCCGAAGCCTATTTTCTTTTGTCAGCATTTATAATACGGGATTTTTGCTTTTTGGTTTTATTAGTTTCAATAATGATTCCATTATGGGTGTTTTTTCTTACGAGTTGATTTATGTTTTAGCCATGCTTGGTGTCTATACGGTATTTTTGGGACTTAAAAGTAAAAGCGAATATCTTAGCGATATTGATAAAATTAGCGGATTATCCAATATCAAACCTTATATTTCGGCAGCTTTTTTAGTTTTTATGTTCTCTCTTATTGGTATGCCACCGATGCTAGGTTTTTTAGGGCGTTTGGCTGTTGCTAATACATTGGTTCTTGAAGAGCAGTGGATTGAGTTGGGCATTTTGCTGACCTCGATTCTGTTTATGGCTAATGCTTTCTTAAATGTCGTGCGTACAATTTATTTTGAACCGTTAAAAAATTCTTTTGATAGAACTGATAAAGCAATTTATATCAGTTTGTTCATTAACTTGATTTTAGTAATCATATCAATTCTCAACCCGTCATACGTATTATTAGGAGCCGAAACTATTCTTAAAGGAGTTTTTTAAGTGGATTTTATCAATAATTGGGCAATTATAGCTTATGATGAGGTTGGTTCAACTAACGATATTGCAAGAAAACACACTTTCAATTCTTCGTATCCGTACTTTGTGGTAACGGCTCGCCGTCAAACTTCCGGACGTGGTCGTCGAGGAAGGAATTGGATTAGTATTAGTGGTAACTTATTTATGTCGCAGTGTTTTCAATTAAATACGCAACATTTAAGCGATGCCGTATTTCTGGTATCTTTGAGTTTGCAAGAAGCAATTATTTCTTTCGCACCACAAGGAAAAACACAGCTTAAGTGGCCCAATGATGTTTTGATTGAAAATAAAAAAATTTCAGGTATTTTGCTTGAAAAGGGCGAAAATGGGTATATAATCGCCGGCATTGGAATAAATGTTTCAGCAGCTCCGACAAATGACACAAATCAAATATACCCTGTTGCAAGCTTGTCAGATTTTGGTGTTTGTACAAATTGTCAGGAAGTTTTGAAAGCTTATATTCATGCTTTTGATAAAAATTATGCACTTTGGCAACGCCATGGATTTGCACCAATAAAAGACAAGTGGCTAAAATATGCAAAAGGATTATTCAAAGAAATAGTTGTTAATCTGGAACATGGACAAGAAGTTGGTATCTTTGCAGGTATTTCGGATAAAGGAGCTTTGTTGCTTCGTCAGGGCGATAAAATAAAACAAATTTTGGCGGGCGATATTTTTTATAAAGAGGAAAATAAAATTAATGAATGATATACAACAGCAGGAAACAGAATTTTCTGCGGAACAGACGGCCTTTTTCAATCGAGAAGGAATTTATTTTATAGCCTTGGGCGGAGCAGAAGAAGTCGGTTTTAATATGTATGCCTATATTGTTGACGGCAAGATTATTGTTGTCGATGCCGGATATGGTTTTTTGAACGATGATTTTCCCGGGATTGAATTGGGATTGGCAGATTCGTCTTTTTTGGAAAATTATCAGGATCGTATTGAAGCTTTGTTTATTACCCACGCTCATGAAGATCATTTTGGTGCAATTGCCCATATCTGGCCCAAATTACAATGTCCGGTTTATGCTGCAGATTTTGCCCTTGGTCATATTCATAAAAGACTGGCAGAATATAAACTTGACGGTATCGTCGAAACTCATTCTATTAATACTCAACGCCGCATCAAGTTACAAAACTTTGAAGTCGAATTTGTACCGGTAGTTCATTCTTTGCCGGATAATTCCATGTTGATGATACGTACTCGCTATGGCAATATTGTGCATGGAACTGATTGGCGCATGGATGATGGAAAAATGTCTTTTATGCCAACTGATTATCAGCGTTTGTCAGATATAGCAGCAGAAGGAATAGATTTATACGTAGGCGATTCAACTAATATGGCACATGACGTGTCAGGTCATTCGGAAAGTGAAATTCGCGAAAGTCTAATAAACCTTGTGCCTAATTATAAAAACACACTTATAGCAACTTGTTTTGCTTCCAATATTGCCAGACTTGAAAGTTTGATTCTGGCTGCTCATGCTGCAGATAGAACCCCTGTTATAGCAGGGATGAGCATGATACAAAATATTAACATTGCCAAAGAATGTGGTTACTTACCCGATTTGCCTGCTTATGTTGAAGCTAAACAGGCTATGGATATTCCGCTGGATAAAATGCTTTATATTTGTGCCGGTTCACAGGCTAATTATCGCAGTGGTCTGAATCGTATAGTTAATGGCGAAAATAAAGAAATAAAACTTGGGAAAGGTGACGCAATTATTTTTTCTTCTCAAATTATTCCCGGCAATGAAGAAAAAATTGAGCGTATGCAAGAAAAACTGCGTGATGCCGGTGTTGATGTTATTTCCAGTGAAGAATATCTGGTGCATACATCAGGACACGCTTGTAAAGATGATATAAAAAAGATGTATGAAATATTACATCCGAAGATGGTTTTGCCGGTCCATGGAGATAAGCGAAATATTCGCGCTCAAAAACGTTTTGCTTTAGAATGCGGAGTACAAGATACTGTAATTGCTCGTAATGGAGATGTTGTTTTAATCAAAGACGGTAAAGCCGAAATTATCGGTGAAGTTCCAACCGCATTGCTGGGTGTTGATCGTAATCAAATTACCAATCTTGGTTCTCAGTTGATAAAAAATCGCAAACGGATTGCATTTAATTGTAGTTTGTTTATCAGTATGGTTTTCGATGAATGTTGGAAGCTTGAAGATTTACAAATTTCCTCAATAGATATTCTGGAAGAAAATGATTTTATTGAATTGCGCGAGCGCGTATTAGAACACGTTGTGCCGGAAATTCCCGAAATTGTTATCAGACACGATCATCGTATCAAACAAATTCAGGAATACATTAACGCCGCCATTCGCAAAGATATTTTCAAAGAAACCGGAATCAAGCCGGTAGTTTTTTCACATATATACAAACGCGGCGAAAATCAAACAGACTGTAATCCGGAAGCTATGGTTCAACCGGCAAATATATCGTAAAAGTTGTTCCATTATAATTGTTAGAGCTGACCGTCAAATTGCCATTGTGACGAATAATGATGTGCTTTGCGATAGATAATCCAAGACCGGTGCCTTTTATATTAAGGTCTTTATGCTCCTGCATACGATAAAACCGCTCTGTCAATCGGGCAAGTTTGTCCGCTTCAATTTTTGGACCTTTGTTATTAACGGAAACAACCACGGCTTCTCCTTGAGAAATTTTAAAACTTTTTGACGGGGGAATACTATCGCTTCGACTGATTCTTATCGTTACATCTGTATCGGATAATCCATATTTTATAGCATTATCCGTCAGATTTTGAATAATTTGTTTAATCAAAGGTTTATCCGCAGTAATTATCGGAATTTCTTCATTATTAACAATTTTTATTTTGATATTTCTTTCTGCAGCTTTTACCGATAATGCTTCTGCAACATCCTTAGCAATCGGCAAAACATCAACTTTGTCCTCAGGGCGTTGATCTTGTTTGAGTTCAATTCGCGATAATGATAATAAATCTTCAATTAAAGAAGACATATAATCTGCTTGATCACGCATAATCCCCAAAAACTTATCTTGAGCTTCGGCATCATTTTTTGCAGAAGTTTGCAAAGTCTCAATAAACCCCGAGATAACGGCCAAAGGAGTGCGTAATTCATGGCTGGCATTAGCAACAAAATCAGATTGCATTTTTTCAATTTTCATTGATTTAGTCAAATCATAAACGGAAACTACTGCCACAGCCTTGCCTTTTGATAACCACGGCAACTGTTTAATATGCGCATAAAGCTTTTGCTCAATTGGTTTTTTGACATAAAAAATCAGATTTTCTGATTTACTTTCTTTTTGAATAACTCTTTTGGTTGCATTGATAAAGTTATTTGAAGCAAAAACCTTTTCAATATTTTTGGATGTGATATTTTTTCCAAAACTGGTACGAGCTGATAAGTTAGCGCCAAGAATATTTCCGGAGCGATCAATCATCATAATCGGGTCAGGTAGAGAGTCCAGTACGGCAGTATCAGAAATAGTTTGAGCTTCCAACACATCTGTTTTTTGCGCCCAAAAACGATGCATGGTGTTAACTGCTTCAACAATATCTTTGGCATCATCTTCGGATAATGTCATGGCATTTTCATCAAAAGTTTCTCCTTTAGCCAGTGCATTTATATATTTTTTTATTCTTTGGAGTTCAAATGTTAACGGAAACAGCAAAATGATATTAAACATTACAACTGCGGCCAAAGAAACAACAGCCCACAGAGGATCAACCAAGCGAAAGGCCGCCAATGTTATAAAAACCAAAGCGGTCGGAAAACTCAAAACCAGAACTCTCTCAACAAATTTAGTATTTTTTTCAATGCCCAAGTGGGCTCTGGCGCGTTCAAACATAATCTGGTTTCCTATATCTTACAAATTATCCTAGACTGGAATTTTTTAATATACTATTATACAACAAGTTTAAAAATATTAAATTTTTGGAATAAGATGACTAGTAAACCTGATAATCAGACCGCAATAACGCCGATGATGGCGCAATACCTGCAAATCAAACAAGAACACCAAGACTATCTGCTATTTTATCGCATGGGTGATTTTTATGAAATGTTCTTTGATGATGCCGTTACTGCATCTAAGGCCTTGGATATTGCATTGACCAAACGCGGCAAGCACGAGGGAGCAGACATCCCGATGTGTGGCGTACCGTTTCATGCTTATGAGAGTTATCTGGCTCGTCTTATTAAACAAGGCTATAAAGTAGCAATATGCGAACAAACAGAAGATCCTAAAGAAACCAAAAAACGTGGATATAAAGCAGTTGTTAAAAGAGAAGTTATTCGTTTGGTTACCGCTGGTACATTAACAGAAGAACCTTTGCTGGATGCCAAAAAGAATAATTTTCTGCTTTGCGTAGTCAAACAAAATGATAAGTTAGGAGCTGCTTGGTTGGATATATCAACCGGAGATTTTTATCTTCAAGAGATTGAGTTGCAAAACAGAGAAGATGCCGTGGTACTGTCTGGTGTTTTATCACGATTATCACCAGTTGAAATAATTGTTTCCGACATATTTCTGCAAAATACGAGTCTTTTTCATCTTCTCAATGATTGGCGAGATCAACTGACAGTATTGCCACAAGCTCGTTTCAATAGTGAAAACGCCAAAAAACGCTTACAAGAATTATTCAAGGTTGATACATTAGAGGTATTTGGCAATTTCAGTCGTTCGGAGATAACGGCCGCCGGCGTATTGTTAGATTACGTTCAGACCACTCAAAAAGGACAGTTTCCGTACATTGCTAATCCGATAAAAGTATCAGAAAATCAAATTATGGAAATTGACGGCTCTACTCGTCGCTCACTTGAGTTGGTAGAAGCTCTAAGCGGTGACAAAAGTTCTTCTTTGCTCGGGGTTATTGATCGTACCGTAACCGGTTCTGGGGGACGTTTGTTGGCATCCCGAGTAGCCAATCCGTTGCGAGATATACCGGCAATTAATGAGCGTTTGGACATGGTACAATTTTTTGTTGATTATGCCGCCATTCGTAATGAATTGCGAGCTTTGCTTAAAGTTTGTCCGGATATTGAGAGAGCTGTTTCTCGTTTGACTGTCGGTCGTGGTGGTCCTCGTGATTTAGCCAATGTTAAAAACGGTCTGGCGATTGTACCGAATATTCGCAATATATTGCGTCGTTGTGTAAAAGAAAAAAACGAGCAAATATTGGGAGAGATTCCTCAGGTGTTGCAAAAAATTATGCAGAATCTTGGTGAACACTCGCATTTTGTTGCTAACTTGGAAAATGCACTGGCTGAAGATTTACCTTTATTGGCACGCGAGGGAGGCTTTATACGCGAGGGATATTTGCCGACATTAGATCAGGTAAAGCTTTTGAAGAATGATAGCCATAAAACAATTATTGAGTTGCAGTCACGTTATGCAGAATCCTCGGGAATATCGAATTTAAAAATAAAATATAATAATGTTATCGGATATTTTATTGAAGTTCCCAGTAAATTTGCCACACAATTATTGGAAAATCCGGATTACATTCATCGTCAATCTGTCTTGAATGCCTCTCGCTTTACCACGGTTGAATTGAGTGAATTAGAAGATAAAATCCGCGGAGCTGCCGATAAAGCTTTAGCTTTGGAATTGGAAATTTTTGAAAATCTGGTACGCGATATTAAAGTTTATTCGGATAATATTCTCAAGACTGCCAAGGCTTATGCAGAGCTTGATGTTGCTGCGTCTTTGGCTGATTTGGCAGTAGAAAAGCATTATTGCCGTCCGGAGATTGACAATAGTCTGGAATTTGATGTTAGGGAAGGGCGACATCCGGTTGTTGAACGTGCGCTTGAAAAAGAAAATGGGATTGCCTTTGTTGGCAATGACTGTGTACTCGGCGGAAAATCCGGACATTTGTGGTTAATTACTGGTCCCAACATGGCCGGTAAATCAACGTTTTTGCGCCAAAATGCTATTATTGCCATTATGGCTCAAATGGGATCTTTTGTTCCCGCTGCTTCAGCTCATATTGGTGTAATTAATAAGATTTTTTCTCGGGTTGGTGCTTCCGATGATTTAGCGCGTGGTCGTTCAACTTTCATGGTGGAAATGGTAGAAACAGCCAGCATATTGAATCAAGCTGATGAACGTAGCTTTGTAATTCTTGATGAAATCGGACGAGGTACGGCAACTTTTGATGGATTGTCAATTGCTTGGGCTGTTGTTGAACAGTTGCACGAAAGCAATAAGTGCCGTACCTTATTTGCCACACATTATCATGAACTTACCTGCCTGACTTCTAGGTTGTCAGAAATGAGTCTTCATTGTATGAAGATAAAAGAATTTAACGATGAAGTTATTTTCTTGCATGAAGTTATTGCTGGAGCGGCAGATCGCAGTTATGGTATTCATGTTGCCAAATTGGCAGGACTTCCCAAAACAGTACTAAAGCGTGCGGGTCAGGTGTTGGATCATTTGGAGAAAAACGGTAAAGGCAATTCCATGGCCAAATTAGCCGATGACTTACCGTTATTTGCAGCTTTACGAGAAAAAGAAGAACCTAAGACATCTCCGTTGGAAGAAGCTGTTCAGGCTCTTAATCCTGATGATTTATCGCCCAAAGAAGCACTTGAAAAATTGTATGAATTGAAAAGGTTACAAAATGCCGTTTAGTTCTACTCGTATTCGTCCGCTTGTTGTGGCTGTTATCCGTAGAAAAAATAATGTTTTGGCGGTAAAGGGCTATGACAAGAGCAAAAATCAATGTTTTTATCGTTTGTTGGGTGGTGGAATAGAGTTTGGAGAAACGGCAGAAGATGCGTTGCGTCGCGAATTTCGTGAGGAATTAGGGGTGGAAATCACCAATCTGCGTCGATTGGAGGTGGTTGAAAATATTTTTACATATGAAAATCAAGCCGGTCACGAAATTGTATTTGTATATGAAGCTGAGTTTGCGGACAAGAATCTTTATGAACAAGAAAAGCTGTTTTTTTGTGAAGAAGAGCGAGCTGTTCCATATGCAGAATGGATAAATACACAAGAAAAAAACATTTATCCGCAAATCGATTTTTTCAATATGGGTATATATTAAGTAAAAACATGGTGTTAGCTGGTGGTAAAATATTACCGCTTGGTATCATATTGTAAAACAATAACATTTTGTTGTTGACATTAAAGTTTATTCAGGTATATTCACACCGAATTATAACCAATCTTTTAGAAGAGAGAAAACATGAATACATATACAGCAAAACCCTCGGATATCGAGAGAAAATGGTATGTAGTTGATGCTCAAGGTGTTGTATTGGGTCGTCTTTCTGCTGAAATCTCCAAGATTTTACGCGGTAAGCACAAGCCAATGTACTCCACCAACATTGACTGCGGTGACTATGTTGTCGTTATTAATGCCGACAAAGTAAAATTGACCGGCAAAAAATTGTCTGACAAAAAATATTTCAAACATACAGGCTGGATTGGCGGTATTAAAGAAACAACTGCCGGCAAAGTTTTGGAAGGTCGTTTTCCTGAAAGAGTTATCATCAAAGCCGTTGAGCGTATGATTTCTCGCAACCCTATGGGTCGTCAGCAAATGACTAAATTGAAAGTTTATGCAGGTAGCGAACATCCGCATACTGCTCAGAATCCGGAAGTTCTGGATATTGCTTCCAGAAATCCCAAGAATAAAAGGAGCGTATAATAATGTCTGATAAAATCGAATCTTTGCAGGATATTAAAGCTGCAAGCAAAACCGCTTCTGCCGAGACTGTTGTCCGCAAAGCTAAAAAAGACAAATTGGGTCGTTCTTACGCAACCGGCAAAAGAAAAGATGCTGTTGCTCGTGTATGGGTTATGCCTGGTAAAGGTAATATCACTATCAATGACAAATCTATTGATCAATACTTTGCTCGTCCGGTTCTGAAGATGATTATCAATCAGCCGTTTCAGGTTGCTAATCGTGAGAATGAATTTGATGTTGTTTGCACAGTAAAAGGCGGTGGTTTGTCTGGTCAAGCCGGCGCAATCAAACACGGCATTTCTAAGGCTTTGAATTTGTATGAGCCGGAATTGCGTGCTGTTTTGAAGAAAGCTGGTTTCTTGACACGTGATGACAGAACAGTTGAACGTAAGAAATACGGCCGCGCCAAAGCTCGTCGTTCTTACCAGTTCTCAAAACGTTAATTGGGTTTATCTCAATGCCGAGAAAAATCAAAAGGTTGTGCAAATTGCACAACCTTTTTTGATGCTAATTCTTCTTTTTTCGCCATGAAATAATATAAGGAAGCGATACAAAAAATATTGTAAACATAAACATTATCAAGGCAAAAAACTCAAAAATAGGCGTATAATCGCCACACCTATCGGCAGCGATAAACGCATATAAACTTCCGGCAATCATAAACCCTGGCACAGGTTCTATCAGTTTTTCAGAGTTAGCAATACAAAGCAAAATTTGCATTCCGGTTACGCCAATAGCAAAAAAGATGATACCTGACCACTCAAAAACATTGTAAGTCGATAATATCCACGAAGTGAACAATACAAAAGCAGGAGCTAATGCAATCAATAATAGTTTTTTTAACATTTTCATAAGACATAAAAATTTAGATGATACAATTACATTCTTTGTTTTTTAGTATAGAAATATTTTGAAAAAAAACAATAGGTCTCTAAATTTTATTAACTTTCGTCTTACTCATGCTCAAGGCATCACATCAAACTATCCGCAATTCACTGGAGAACTTTTCCAAAATTGTTTAAATTTATCAACAACTTTAGTAGCAACATTGGGCATTTTTAATTTATTTCGTCTATTGGCTATTTCTATAGATTCTGTAAAGTTCATACTAACCCTAATGATATTATCTTTAGGTGCTCCCAAAGCATATCTTCTGATACCATCTTTCAGATATTGCGGCACATTAAGACGCTCCATATTCAAAAGATCCTTATTGATACGTGATGCAAAAATCATATTATCACCATTTGCCGTAACATTATAATTTCCGTTTGCCTCAAGTGTTTGGTGGGTTTGTTTGCCAATAACCAGGCTCATATTGCCTAAATTATTTACTAAAGACGAGCAAAATGCCAATTCCGTTTTGGTATCTTTTTTACCAAATATTTTTCTGCAAACATCCAGAGCCGCACCAATCGGCAATTTATGATGCACAGACACAATTTGATTTTCAGCCGTTTCATCTTTGTGCTTTTTTCTCAAAGCCATTTCTTCCGCTCTATTTTTTGCAAAAGTGTTATCAGGATCTACAAAAGCCAAACAATCAATGTTTGTTTCTCCTCTAAGTAAACTGCGAATAAAATCTCTTTCTATCGTTTGAACATATATCTGATAATCATTACGATTATCTCCCTTGCTATAATCAAACTCCCTTTTGTGCGATAAAATGCCTGCCATTGTTTTAAAATAGATTTCCTGACATTTGCCTGCATACAAATCTAAACGCTTTTTTTGTAACTCTGCCGTTGTTTCTATGCCGGAAGGAACACTAAGAGCTTGATCAATTTCAGCTTGGGCATTTTCACCAAACATTTGTTCCATCTGTTTATAAAAAATTTGATAATTGGAATTAGCTTTCTGATTTTGAGCAAGGTTTTTGCCATTTTCCATCATAATACCGTACAGTTTAAGGAATGCAGGACGAATACCGTTGGTGTGGCTAAAATCTTTGCGTAAATCCTGGCGAAAATTATAATCTTCCTTGCGAGTTTCATACTCGATACTTTCTTCGCGAGCTATTCCGCTCAAATGCCCCTGAATATCAGCTTCAATATCCTCAATAACAATATTGGGTGTTTTGGTCTGTTTATAAGTATCATAGTCGGTTGCGAGCTTTTCTTTCAGAGCTTTTTGTTTACCCTGTAATATATCATAAAGTTTGTCAGCCATAGATTTGTTTGAGTCAAATGGCTTATCAAGCGTACGCTCGGCAATAGCTGTTGTCAGGTCTTGCGCCATTTCCTTCTTTATTCCGATGCTGGTCATCATTAATTTGACGGCAGTAGCATTTTCATCAGATAAACTGTAATAATCAAAAATCTTTTGTGCGGTTTGACTACGCATTTCTTTAATACGTGTACGGAGATCATCTTTATTTTTGACAGCTTCCAAATTATAAGCAATGACTTTTTCAAGATCATCGTCATTATCCAATCGATTAAGCTCAGAAACGCGTTCATACAAACGGTCTATATCATCTTCACTAATAGCGGCCAGCTTGCAATAGTCCAAAAAAGCCGTTTCAACAACCAAACGTTTTGCTAAATCTTTACTTTGTGGTGCCGCCATTTCATCCTCCATAATACTATTTTAAAGGTATACTATTTACCCTCAAGTGTCAACGCTAATTTGTACAAAAAATAGTTGACTTTTTGTCTTTTTTGTCGTATGTTCATGGCATTAACACAAACAATTTACAAATTATGATAAAGGAAACACTAAAGTTTCTGCGTGAGTACTATCGCATTCCGCAGAACAAAAAGATTTGCTGGGGAATTATCAAAGAGGTGAGTTCTACCGGCACCGAGTACCGATTGGGGGTGATAATTAAGGGGACAAACCTTTTTCTCGATGTTGCCCTGCATCGATTCTTTTCAACTGTCGTTTTGACACGTGTCAGCCGGGAAATCTTCCCCGCCACGCGTCGTTCTTGCGACAAGCTGAGCTACGAGTTTGTTGCCGAAAATGGTCTTAGCATCAAACGCTCCAAGACATTTATCTCGGATATTTACTATCCGATGATTTATGGCAAACACCTAGAAGAAGAAACACTTTTATAGTGTTTTTTAAGAAATACATAAAAGGCTGCCCGACAAGGACAGCCTTTTTTGTATTTTAAATCGCCATTTTTTGCAATTGTTCGGGAATAATCAAATCCGCTTCTGTCGACGCGATAATATCTTCCAATGAAAAATGCGGGTTGATTTCCTTAAGCAATAATCCTTCCGGCACAACTTCCAAAACGCAACGCTCAGTGACAATCAGGTCAACTTCACCTTTGGCTGTTAAAGGGATAGTGCAATTTTTGACAATTCTCGGAGTTCCTTTGTTGGTGTGTTCCATTGCAATAATAACTCTTTTGGCACCGACCACCAAATCCATGGCACCACCCATCCCCGGAACAAACGCCCCCGGTATCATCCAGTTGGCAAGGTTGCCATGTTGGTCAACTTGCAATGCGCCCAAAACAGTAGCGTCAACATGTCCGCCGCGAATAATGGTAAAAGACATTGCCGAGTCAAAATATGCCGCACCGGGACGAGTGGTGACTGCAATTCCACCGGCGTTTATAACTTTGGAATTTTCTGGTGCATTCAAATCTCGTGAACCGACACCCACCATTCCGTTTTCCGATTGAGTAATTACGTGTACATCATGCGGAATATAATTAGCCACTTCGGTCGGCAAACCAATTCCCAGAGTAATTACATCACCTTCATTAAGCTCTTGAGCCACACGGCGAGCAATAATTTCGCGACATTGATCTTTAGAAAGGTTCATAAACAGCTCCTATACGGCAATATAATCAACAAAAATTCCCGGAATTGTGACTTCTGCCGGATTCAACGGTTCATCAGAAAGTTCTTCAGCTTCCAAGATAACGGTTTGTGCCGCAGTTGCCATAACAGTATTAAAATTGCGCGTTGTACCATCCAAAAAAGCATTACCGAATTTATCTGCTTTGGTCGCATATATAAGTGCGTAATCTGCTTTAAGTGGTTTTTCAAGCAAATATTTTTTACCGTCAATCTCAAGGGTAGTTTTACCATCTTCGACAATAGTACCACTGCCTGTGGGAGTCAAAACACCGCCAAGTCCGGCACCGGCAGAGCGTATTCTTTCTACTAATGTACCCATCGGAACAAGCTCAATCTCAATTTCTCCGGCATTCATTTGCCGTCCGGTTTCCGGATTAGTGCCGATATGAGCCACAATAGCTTTTTTAACCAATTTGTTGACAATCAGTTTGCCGCGATCATATTCCGGTACACAAGTATCATTGGCAATCAGTGTTAAGCCGCCGGTTTTATTTTTGACCAATTCATCAATAATTTTAACAGGAGAGCCGCAACGCAGAAATCCACCAATCATCAGCGATGAATCTTTTTTAATCAGCTTGGCTGCTTCGGCCACGGGGATTATTTTTTTCACACTTATCTCGCTTTTTGTTTAAATACATCAGGCGGCACTATATCTGAAAAATTCTAAAAAGTCATCAATTTTATTTATCTTATCAAAAATATAGACAAAAAAGATATAATATGCTATCGTGACAGTATAAAAAAATCTTAAATATACATAATTATGAACAAAGCATTAATTGCAGGCTTACTCATGATGGTTATGCTGAGTTCCTGCTCACAGCAACTTTACAAAGTCGGTCATGTCTATCGCTATGCCGATAGTCCGCAAGAGGCATATTACAAAGCCGGCGGACACAACATCACTTCTCGCCATGAAAACAATTCCGGCGCATTGGTGACCAAGTCGCAATATACTTCGACAGTTTATGAAGTGAACACCGGTTGGTTGATTGCCAAGAGTACTGCCACTGATGTGCGAGTTATTTTTGGCGGCAACACTATTGTCATAAACAAAAGCGATTATGGAACCAAACGCGAATGGAAAGCAACAGTCGGTGGCAAAAACAAAGTGTTTGTCATTGAGGTCACGCGTACGGCAACATTCGGACGATTACTGGAAAACGGTTTGATTGTCGGTCGTTACACTTTTTGACAATAAAAACGAATGTTTTATAAGGGAAAGATTTTTCTTTCCCTTTTTTTTATATGTTGCTAAAGTTATCTAAATAGTAAACAACAAACAGGTTTATTCAAATTATGCAAAGCGGTGAATATAATATAAATGCTGCCGAAGGTATTCGTTTGATGAGTGACATCCGTTTGGGTGAGCAACTTTTTCCCAGAGGACACGTGTTGACGGCAGAAGACATTATCATTTTCAAAATGTATGGTGTTCGTCATATATTTGGCGCAATTATGGATGATTTTGATGTTGATGCCCCGACAGCCGCCGGTATTATTGCCGCCAAACTTTGTGGCAAAAATACGGCATTCCGTATCAGTTCTGACGGGCATTGTCATATTGTAGCCTTAAGCGAAGGTGTTTTAATGACATCAGCCGAGCGCTTATCAAAATTCAATCGCCTGCATCAAGGAATTATTCTTAATACTCTGGAGCCATATAGTCTGGTAACACCAAATCAGGTTATTGCCGAATTAGAGATATTGCAACCGGTTTTACCGCAGGCAGAAATAGATGACATATTGTTTAAACTTTCCGGCAATAGTTCATTGATTGAGGTTGCTTTTACAGAAGCTCGTCGTGCCGCCTTAATTTATGCAAAGTTTCAAGAAGATGCTTCCGAAACGGCTCATTTTACCGAAGTTGTCAAAAAACTTATAACCTCAACCACTGGACTGGGGCTTGATTTTGATACCGAATATCACACTTCTTATACCATAGATGATGTTGCCGATGAGATTGAAAGATCAATACGCGCCGGTCATGAAATAAATTTTATAATTCCGGCATTGCCCACATCCGGAGAAAAAGATGTTATTCCTGAAGCTTTAAATAAGATTGTTGACGAGATTGCTTGCTGTCGTCTTCCGATATTGTCCACACCAGATTTTATGGCAGCTCAAAAACGCAATGCCAAAATAATTGTTTTGCCTTATAACTATGATAAGGCAGATTCTCAGCTTATTGAAAGAACGATTAAACAGGTTATTTTTTCTGAAAAATTGCAAACTCAAGATTATTCACATTTATCAATTCCGTCTTTGCAAAAAACAGAAAAATTGCCGGAAGAAGAACAACGAACACTTATTATGCCCAAAAACTATGGTTCTTCCGGCAAAAAAGCCAACATAGCCGCTGTTATCTTGGCAGCGGGGCAGGGAAGACGTGCCGGTCGGAATAAGCTTATGGTCGATGTTGGTAATGGAGTACCTTTGTTTATGAAAGCGGTCAACGCGGCAATAGGTTCAAATGCCAGTCCGGTTTTTGTTGTCACCGGTCATAATGATTTGGAAATGCAAGAATTTTTGGACGAAGTAGATGTTAATGTTGTTTATAATCCCGCATATCATGCCGGAGTTCGCACATCAATTGAATTGGGGTTAAAATCTGTTCCCAATTTTTGTGATGGAGTTATGCTTATTCCTGCTGATATGCCGAATTT
>JAFTLF010000079.1 GCA_017452885.1 Alphaproteobacteria bacterium | reverse complement strand
TTAGGGTCAGCTGTTTGCACGTCCTTAATAAAAGAACGCAGAATTTCTGCTGTTGTTTTTTCGTTGCTTACACCATTAACAATACCGAGAGCTTTATCTTTTTGCTCTGTACGCAAATAAAAATTGCTGATAACTTGCAATGAGCGCAAAGACATTTCCATATCTTCGTCTTTTATAATAGCTTCATAATGTTTCTGAGCATCACGATTGCGACTGAAGTAATCATTAATCATACCCGCATGAAAATGATAAATACTCTTAAATCCGGCTTCTTTTTTGAGAGATGATAGTTGTTTGAGGGCTTTTTCCGGTTCATTAAGACCTGCATAGTTCCATGCTTTAAGTAAAGGCGCAATAAAATCACGATAAGCCACATTGTCAAACTTACCGAGAGTCTTGTTGCTTTGTGTGTATTCACCATCGCGCATTTGTTTGACGGCAATTACCGTATTGGCAAAATTATCCGATTTTCCGCTTTGGGCAACTTGTTCGGCATAATAAGCCGCTTCATTAATTCTTCCTTGAGAAACCAAAATAAGATATAGTTTGGAAATCAGGTCTTGATTATCAGGGTCGGCCTTAAGGGTTTTGATATAATAATCAGATGCGTTGTCAAAATCGCGGCGCAAGTGAGCTACTCGTCCGGCAAGATATGCCCCGTAAGATTTATTTCCCGAGTTGATACTCTTGTTTTGAGCCGGTGCAGATGTCAACTCGGATGGGGTGTATCCGAATTTCGTGCAAGAACCAAAAATTCCGATAGAACCTAATATGATAATTAAAAAAATATATCGCGCCATGATTAGCATTAATCCTAAAATCCTCTTTAATTCTTATATCATACCTGTTTTTTTTAATCATACAATAGCCATTCTAAATATATCACAAAATTTGTGTAAATAAATGTTTTGACTTGCAAAATAACATAATTAGTCTAATTTTAATTTCATGGAAGCAGAAAACCTTACATTAAGCCAGATTTTAGAGTGGTATGTTTGCGCCGGTGTGGATGAAACTTGCGGCGATGTTCCGTTTGCGTTGCCGCCAAAGGTTGAAGATAAGCCGATACCGATTGTCGGTTTGGGAGTTCGACAAGCGACCTCCGGCTTGGCGCAGGCAGTAAGCTCTGCTTGTCAAAATGCACGTGATATTTGCGAGAAAATAAATACGCTGGACGATCTTAAGCTTGCGGTTGAGAGTTTTGACGGGTGCGCTCTTAAGATGACTGCTGCGCATACAGTTTTTGGAGATGGCAATCCTCAGGCTCGCGTTTTGTTTATTGGAGAAGCTCCCGGAGCAGATGAAGATCGCATCGGAGTTCCATTTGTAGGACGAAGCGGGCACTTGCTTGATAAAATGATGTCTGCCATAGACTTAAGCCGAAAAGATGTTTATATCTGCAATATTTTGCCGTGGCGACCACCGGGGAATCGTACGCCGTTGGATTCGGAAGTTGCTGTTTGTCTGCCGTTTTTGCATCGTCAGATTGATTTGGTCGATCCTGAGTATATTTTTATTTTGGGGGCTAGTGCTGCCAATTCTGTATTGAATACGGCAGATACAATTTCCAAAATGCGCGGTAAATGGTTTGAATATCAAAAATCCAATGGCAAAAAAGCTAAAGTATTAGCCAGCTTTCATCCCGCTTACATGTTGCGCACTCCTGGGCAAAAAGCTAAGTCATGGTCCGATTTGTTGCGTTTGAAGACAAAAATGAATGAGGAAAACAGTTAACAACGTTATAAAAAACTTTACTATTTGATGCTAACTTATACAATAAGTATTATTTAAGAAAACTGCAATTTTGCAAAATTTAAGGGAAAAAAGATGACGAAAACAAACAAATTGTTATTATGCGCATTGAGTTGTGGTCTGGTTTCTTTTATCGGTAATGTTTCTGCTGCTGAAGATACCGTACTGTTCAAAGTTCATGATATTGTACCTGTAAAAAATGCCGATGGTAATGTTGTATCATGCGACATTGGAGCTACATTTTATAATCGTACAGCCAATGAAATTAAAAATGCCTCATTAAATTTGGTTTGGACAGATGAAGTCATCGGCGAAGCAATTAATCAAGAAGAGCGTAGCGCCAAAGAGGCTCAGCGTGCAAATCGCAGAAATACTCCTCGCTATAATACCGCAAGTTATACGGATAAGAGTATTGTATTAAAACTTCGTCTTCCGCCTCTCAAATCATATCAGCAAATTACACTGAAATCTAAAGTCAACACCAATCGTTGTTTCTTACTTCTCAATGATATGGAAATTGATGTCCTTAACTGCGGTAATTCTTCCGGAGATAAAAATACAAAATCACCCTCTTTCGTACAAAGCAATTGTGATGGGTTGTTTACTTATATTTCTCCGGCATCTCCAGAATATTACAACGATTTTCAAGCCATTTCAGTAGCAGAGCAAACAGCTCAGGAGGATACCTTATTACAATCCAAAAAAGATGCGTTGAATAGTGCATATCAAGACGCGCTCAAACAGTTGGATGAAGTAAATAAAACCCTTGACGGAACAGTTGAGTAGAAAACAGAAAAGGTTTAATTATGAAACCAATGTCTTTGCTTTTCATCTTGATGTTTTTATTATCCGGCACTTCGGTGTGGGGACAGTCGTTTGGCGGTGTTGAAACTCAAAGTAACAATAGTGCCGAAGCATTCGGATTATTATTGGAAGAAAGTAAATCCGGTAATAAACAGCAACCTTCGTCAGAATCTCCCCAAGAACTGAAAACAACCGATGATGTTGCAAAAGCATTAGAGGATGAAAAGGCGCGGATTTTACAAGAACGAGAAACTATCTTCATGCCTAATGGAGGTGTAGAAAAATTGCGTATGCCAACAGAAGATAATTCTGTGCGTGGCAATCTCACTATTGTCGAAACTGATGACAAAGGTCAAAGCCGAGTAAACTCAAAAATATTTTTGTTTATGGATAAGTTTGGTATTTCGCGTTCCATAGGTAATATGATAACTTGTGATATGCGTTTTATTATCCTAACAAACTTAGATCGTAGGCTTATCAGTCTTGATACCAAACTTGTTTGGCCGGGTATGACAACAACATTGTCTTTTGCCAACGTTGCTCCCAACACTCCGACAGCCTATAACTATACATTGATGGGTGACGGTTGTTATACTATGGATAAGATGCCGAATATCATTGTCAATCGTTGTCGTGTCAAAGGTTTGAGTTCTGCGCAATGCGCTGATAAAATAGTTTGGTTGTCTGATGCAAAATGAGCAGAGTATTTCTCCGACATTTTTTGAGGTTGATTGTTTTTTGTTTAGTAGTTCTTTATAGCCAAGAAAGCTATTCTCAAGCTGATGTTCAGTCGCTTATTAGTCCGCAGTTTTATGAAAAAATCATCGGCCATTTGCTGATCGATAATAAAGATGTAAACATTTATAAAAAAATGTTTAGAGCATTGGAAAAAGCCGACTTTGAAGAATTTGATAATTTGCAAAATAAACTGGAAAACAACATTTTATTAGGTACAGCTCTGGCCGAAAAATATTTGCATCCTCAATATAAATCTTCAGTATCAGAATTGAGCCATTGGCTTGAACATTATAATTCTTATCCTCAGGCGCAAAGAATATATAATTTAGCCAAGCGCAAAGCATCTGCTCAT
>JAFTLF010000009.1 GCA_017452885.1 Alphaproteobacteria bacterium | reverse complement strand
ATGGTCAATATATTTTGCTGCGATTGAATCGTTTGAAAGGAACACCACAAGAAATTGCGGCCGGTGTGGCTTGTGGTGTGGCAATTTCATTTACTCCGTTTGTCGGTTTGCATTTTGTCTTGGCAGCGATAACGGCTTGGATTGTGCGCGGTAATATTTTGGCCAGTGCGTTGGGGACGGTGGTCGGTAATCCGTGGACCTTTCCTTTTATTTGGATTTCTGTTTTGTATACCGGTCGTGAAATTTTGGGAATGGGCGATGTTCCAGAAATACGTGTTGATTTTCTGCATGTTTTTGAAGGTAGTATGCGGGCTTTAATGTCATTTGATTTTTCGTTGTTTTTCCAAGATATTTGGCCGATATTATGGCCCATGATGGTCGGGTGTGTTCCTTTTTATTTTGTGTCGTGGTTAGTGAGCTATTATCTTTTTAAAATTGCATTGGAAAAAATTGCCGGACGAAAGAAAGGAAAGCAAGTATGATTGTCGGATTGGGTACTGATATTGTTAATATTGGGCGGATTGAAAAAACATTGGAGCGTTTTGGATCGCGTTTTGTAAACAAATTTTTTAGCGAGAAAGAACAACAAGATTTTGATGCAATTAAGGTTTCCGACAGACTAAGGGCTTGTAAGGCGGCTAAGTATTTTGCAGCAAAAGAAGCTGCAGCCAAGGCCTTGGGTACCGGTTTCAGTAATGGTATAGAGTGGCGTGAAATTGCGATTTCTCATGATGAAAACGGAACTCCGTTGTTGGATTTGAGCGGTAAAGCACTAACTAGAGTGTTGCAATTATGTGATGGTGGAAGTTTTCAATCTTTGGTCAGTTTGAGTGATGATTATCCTTTTGCGCAAGCGGTTGTTATTATTGAAAAAATCTAGTTGTCATCTGTAAAAAAATGATTATTATGACAACAAAGTAAATTAGATAAACGAAAAAGAGAAGTTTTATGGATAAAGAAGAAAGTCT
This sequence comes from Alphaproteobacteria bacterium, assembly GCA_017452885.1. Lineage (GTDB taxonomy): Bacteria > Pseudomonadota > Alphaproteobacteria > RF32 > CAG-239 > CAZU01. Next base: position 8,924 of record JAFTLF010000009.1, on the reverse strand, counting down.
GGGAGATACCCTCAAAACGGTTGTTTACGCAATTTTGATTGCTCTTTTTATTCGGACAGTATGGTTTGAGCCTTTTAAGATTCCGTCGGGTTCAATGTATCCAACCTTGTATGTTGGAGATTATTTGTTTGTTTCGAAGTATACGTATGGTTATTCTAAGCATTCATTGCCGTGGAGTTTGCCTTTGTTTGAAGGACGTATCTTTGCTTCGACACCTGAACGCGGTGATGTTGTCGTTTTTAAATATCCGCAAGATAATAAAACTGATTTTATTAAAAGAGTTATCGGGTTACCGGGGGATAAAATAAAATTGGTAAATGGTCGTTTGTATATTAACGGTAAGATTGTTGAGCGAGAACAAAAAGATGATTTTGTTATTCGCACGGCAGATGGTAGTGCTGAACGTTATCGCCAGTATGTAGAAACTTTGCCCAATGGAGTAAAACATAATATATTGGAAGTATCTGATAGTGAGCCGAATGATGAGTTTGCGGAGTTGGAAGTTCCGCAGGGAAGTTATTTTATGATGGGTGATAATCGTGACAGATCCGATGATAGTCGAGTTAATGTTGGATTTGTTCCTGTTGAAAATCTTGAAGGTAAGGCGCGATTTTTGTTCTTTTCGCACAATGATGAGGAAGCGTGGTATTTGCCGTGGACATGGCCCAAGAAGATACGTTGGTCACGTTTGTTTTCAAGCATAGGTTAAGCTTATGGAAAAGATTGAGCAGTTAGAGAAAATTCTAAAACATAAATTTAAAAAGCGTGAATTATTGCATAAGGCGTTGGTGCATAGCTCGGTGAATCCTCATGCAGATCGCAATTATGAACGATTGGAATTTTTGGGCGATCGTGTTTTGGGGGTTTCAATAGCTTCATTGTTGTATCGTATTTTTCCACAAGAACCGGAGGGAAGTTTATCGCAAAGATTTACAGGATTGGTTTGTAAAGAAACAGTAGCACAAGTGGGAAGATTATTGCGCTTGGGTGATTTTATGATTGTGGCTAGTGAAGATATACGCAAAAATGAAAATGTTCTTTGCGATGTTTGTGAAGCTGTTATCGGAGCAATATATATTGATGCCGGAGTTGAAGGGGCTATTAATTTTGTTAATAATCATTGGCGTGAATTGATTGATCGTAATGTAGCTCCGCCAAAAGATTCTAAAACAAAGCTTCAGGAAATGGCTCATATTAAAAATCTTGGACAGCCGATTTATCGTTTGGTAGGGCGTTCCGGTTCTGAGCATGAGCCTGTTTTTGAAATTGCCGTAAATATGGAAGGAGCCGGCGAAGTTTTAGGCTATGGACGCAATAAAAAAGCTGCTGAATTTGATGCAGCAAACAAAATGTTGGAGAAAATTTTGTGATTCAGGATGCTCCAGATATTACACGTTGCGGTTTTGTTGCACTTATTGGTGCGCCTAATGCCGGAAAATCAACAATTACCAATAATTTTGTCGGTTCTAAGGTGTCTATTGTTTCACCAAAAGTACAGACAACACGGACGTTGGTTAAAGGAATAGGTGTTTATGGCAATACACAAATAATTTTTATTGATACTCCCGGTATTTTTAAACCTAAGCGTCGGCTTGACAGAGCAATGGTCGGTTCGGCTTGGGATGGTGTCGGAGATGCTGATATTATTGTTTTAGTTGTGGATGCCAAGCGTGGTTTTGATGATGAAACTCGCAGTATTATTGCCCGTTTGAAAAAGCGCAAACTTGAGGCTGTTTTGGTTCTTAATAAAGTTGATCTGGTACAAAAAGAAAAACTTTTGGGATTGAGTGCGGATTTGAATGATGAATTTCCGTTTAAGGAAACGTTTTTTATTTCTGCGCAAACAGGGCAAAATACCGAGGATTTTTATCAGTACTTGGCAAATAATCTTCCGCAAAGTCCGTGGTATTATCCGGAAGATCAAATATCTGATATGCCTTTGAAATTGTTGGCAGCGGAAATTGTGCGTGAAAAATTGTTTCTTTATCTTCATCAGGAATTGCCATATACTCTGACAGTTGAGCCGGAGTTGTGGGAACGTCGTGAGGATGATTCTGTTCGTGCTGAAATTACGATTTATGTTGAGAGAGATAATCAAAAAATCATTGTTTTGGGAAAAGGCGGTTCAATGATAAAACGCATTGGTCAAGCGGCGCGTCGAGAATTGGAAGAACTTTTGGAAGATAGAATACATCTTTTCTTGTTTGTGAAAGTTCGTGAAAATTGGCAAGAAGATGCGGCTAGATATAATACTTGGAATTTGAATTTTAATTCTTAATATGTTAAAGGGTAGTCATTCACGTTTTTCCTTTTAGTTATTATCGGTTTTTTTTTATGTGTCGCACACCCGCCGCGCGGGTCATTTTCGGGGCTTGACCCGAGTCCATTCTAATAAGGCTTCATGTTTTTTGAACCCTCGGGTCAAAGTTCGCTATCGCCCCCGCCCGAGGGTGACAGAGAGAGGGGTATGTCCGAGGGTGACCCGCACGGCGGGTAAAATGTTTACTTAAATGAAAAGTGGACTTATAAAAAAAAATCAATCTTTGTAAAGTGAGCTTTCTTTATAATTATCTATAGCGTGGCGGATTATAACACCAATAATTGCAGCTACCGGTACGGCAATCATTAATCCTAAAAAGCCGAGCAAGACACCACCGGTAAGTAGAGCAAACATAATCCATACCGGATGAAGCCCTACGGAATCACCAACCAAATTGGGAGTTAGAAAATTTCCTTCAATAAATTGTCCAAGCATAAACACACCAACAACCTGCAGAATCGGTATTAATGTATCAAATTGTGCAAAAGCAATCAGGATGCTGACCAAAAATCCGGTTATAGTACCAACATAAGGGATAAAAGAAATTATACCGGCAATAAACCCTACCAAAACACCTAGGTCTAATCCGATAATATAAAGGCCGACAGCATAAAAAGTGCCAAGCAAAACACATACAGAAAATTGACCGCGAATAAAAGAAGAAAGAATGTTGTCTATTTCACGAGCTTGTTTTTCAATGCTCTTTTTTGATTTTTTGGGTAACAAACTATCAACTTGAGCGATAAACTTGTCCCAATCTCGCAACATGTAAAAAGCAACAATCGGTGTAATTAATAACAAAGAAAGGATGTTGACCAAAGCAAAACCACCAGTGATAAGACGACGAATAAGATTGCCGATTAGCTTGAGGGTATTGGTCATATTATTGTGTAAATATTCGCGAATTTTTTCAGGTTCTAAGGCCGGAAAATGATCTTGTAAGTTGGCGATTGCCGGTTCAATTTTTTTGGCAAAAGATGATAAATAATTAGGTAATACATTAATGAAATGTCCGACTTGATTATCAATAACGCTAAATAAGGCTATCAAGCTCGGAACCAAAATCAATATTATGAGAAACATAACTAATATCGATGCAATTGTTCTACTAATGCCTAGTTTTTCAATTTTGCTGGTTAACGGATCAAGCAGATAACCGATTATGATGCCGGCGACAAACGGCAATAAAACAGAGCGCAAAACATATACGGAAGCGCAAAATAAGCCGAATAAAACCATCCAGATGATCAGATTGCGGTTGTTAAGACGGTGTGAAATCATAGGCGTTCCTTTTTAGTATTTTTCGAGCAAGTAATAATCACCACGTTTGTGTAGGGTATATGCTTGGCTGTTAAGAAATTTAATAAGCTTATCTTCAGAGCCAACATAAGTCAGTTTTAGTTGGGCTTTATTATTTGCAAAAGCTTGAACATTTACATCATTAATAATCGGAGTATTGGAAAGAGCTTGCTCGGCGGCAGCCCATTCGGATAAACGATTAAAATTGTATAAAACAACGATGCTGTTTTCTAAAGAATTTTCACTGATGCTTTGTGCCGATACGTAATCTTCAAGTTGTTTTTTTACTGTTTCTACAGCGTTGGCAAAAAGTTCGGCACCGGAACTTCTGGAGCCTGATACACGAATAGTTTGATTATCGCCGTTATAAGATGAGGCGCGGACAATAAGACCGTCAATGCCGTCATAAATTGCATCCAATACATAGGCATCGGAAAAGTTATCAGTGTGCATGATTTTGGAAAGAGCTTCTCCATCAAGCGCTAGTGCTTGTTCGGCTGTTATGGCAGAAGAATTAAAAGTATTGGCAGGAATAGAAACAAAAGTGACGGCAGATGTATTGGCTGCATTGTCCCACGCTTGCTTCCACGGATTGCTATTTTCCCATAGCAAAGGTTTATCGCTGCTAAATTCACGGAAAATCGGCAAAACCAGTATCTTACCATTGCCGGTTAAAAGTAATGGGATGTCACGTTCTTTCATATATTGTTTGAGCATTTCCTCATTGAGAACAATACGCAAATGAGCAATATACCGAACCGGTGAGGTTTTTTCTTCAATAACGGAAACTTCTTTGATAAAATTTATTAATTGATTTTCATTGAGATTATTGATGCGAGTAACTCCATCTGCTGTTGAAATTCGCTTAGCAACAGCCAAAACAGCTGCGCGATTGGCTTCGCTCATGGCTTTTTCTCGAGCAGCGGAGGCATTAGCATCAGTTACATCAACGTTAATGTCGACGCTAAAACGTTCGTCCATGGCATATGCAGAGCTGTTAAGCAGTACGGATATGAATATAAACGCAAATAATAAAAACTTATTCAACACAGTTCGCCCCTATTCGCAAATTTCTGTTTCGCTAAAGAAAAAGCCGATTTCACGCTTGGCGCTTTCTGGAGAATCGGAACCATGTACCGTATTTTTATCAATGGAGAGGGCAAAAGTTTTGCGGATGGTACCTTCTTCAGCAACGGCCGGATTGGTAGCCCCCATAATTTTACGATAAAGAGAAACGGCATTTTCACCAGCAAGAACTTGAACAATAACCGGTGCAGATGTCATAAAATCAACCAGATTTGTGAAAAAGGCTTTATCTTTGTGTTCTTGATAAAATTTTTCAGCTTGAGCAGTTGTTAGGCATATCAATTTTTGCGCAACGATACGAAGTCCGGCATCTTCAATCATGGCGTTTACTTTGCCGGTGATGTTGCGAGTGGTGGCATCGGGTTTGATTATTGACAGTGTTTTTTCCATTGTAAAATATCCCTATTTTATGGTTTCTTTGATAAGATATAATACTTTGTCAAAAGAATCAAAAGATATTTTGACTTTTGAGGATGAAGAGTGTAAACCTTTATAAAAATAACAATAATACACGAGGAAAACATCATGCAAATTAGTTCTTATATTGAAAAACTGATTGAAAAAGCTCAGAAACTTAACAAAACAATTGTTTTGCCGGAAGGTGAAGATGAGCGAGTTTTGCAAGCAGCTCATGAAGCATCGGTTCGCAAAATTGCTAAGATGATTATTTTGGGAAATGTTGATGAGATTAAGGCTTATTTTGATAAACAAGGTTGGAATCTGGATGGTATAGAGTTGCTTGATCCTGCAAAATCTGCCAAACTTGGTGAATATGCCAAGTTGTTGTACGAATTGCGTAAAGATAAAGGTATGACAGAGGAAGAGGCGGCAAAAACGGTTTTGATTCCCAACTATTTTGGTACGATTATGATTAAGGCTGGTGATGCTGACGGTATGGTTTCGGGAGCAAATCATTCGACAGCGGATACTGTTCGTCCGGCATTGCAAATTATTAAATCTGCGCATAAGGACAGAGTCGTTTCGGCTTTGTTTATCATGGTTTCTCAAAATGGTGAGATATATTATTTATCCGATTGTGCTATCAATATTAATCCGACGGCCAAAGAATTGGTGGATATTGCCTTGAGTACAGCAGAAAGTGCTGTTCAGTTTGGTGATGAGCCTAATGTTGCAATGTTATCATATTCAACGTATGGTTCCGGCAAAGGAGAGGGAGCAGATAAGGTTCGTGAAGCCACAGCTATGGCTAAAGAGGCTGTTAAAGCTCCGGAGTATGTCGCAATGAAAGTTAAGCTTGACGGTGAGTTGCAAGTAGATGCGGCTTTAGATGCTGTGGTTGCTAAGAAAAAAGCTCCGGCTTCAGATGTCGCAGGACATGCTAATGTTTTGATTTTCCCTAATATTGAGGCCGGAAATATTGGTTATAAATTGTTGCAACGTTTGGGGGGTGCAGAAATGTATGGACCATTGTTGCAGGGGCTGAATGCACCGATTAATGATTTGTCTCGAGGTTGTTTTGCCGAGGATATTGTCGGTGTTATTGCTATTACTGTTTTGCAAACTCAAAAATAAGGATTACATTTTATGAAAATTTTAGTATTAAATTCCGGATCTTCTTCTCTCAAATATCAGTTATTTGATGTTAATGGCGATAAATATGAAGTTATTGCCAAAGGTTTGGCTGAACGTATCGGTATTAATGATTCTTTGGTAAGTATCAAATATTTAGCCAGTGGCGAAAAGAAGACTATTAATGTTGATTTGCCTACTCATAATGAAGCTTTGCGAGAAGTTTTTGCCTTGTTGTTAAACGGCGCAATCAAAAGCTTGGATGAAATTTCAGCTGTCGGTCATCGTGTAGTTCATGGTGGCGAGATTTTTAAAGAATCTACCTTGGTTGATGAGAAAGTTATTGCGCAAATTGATGAATTGTCAAATTTGGCACCGTTGCATAATCCGGCAGCAGTTCTTGGTTTGAAAGCTGTTAAAAATGCTTTGCCCAATGTACCGCAGGTAGCTGTTTTCGATACTGCTTTTCATCAAACTATGCCTAAGGAAGCTTTTCTTTACGGATTGCCTTTGGAACAGTATACCAAACATCAAATTCGTCGTTATGGTATGCACGGAACTTCTCACCTTTATGTTTCGCAAGAAGCTGCCAAGATTATCGGTCAGGGCAAAAAGATTGTTACTTGTCATATTGGAAACGGAGCTTCTATTTCAGCCGTGAAAGATGGTAAGTGTATTGATACATCTATGGGATTTACCCCTTTGGCCGGTGTGGTGATGGGGACTCGTTCCGGTGATATTGATCCGTATATTCCGCTACATATTATGAAGTATCAGAATAAAACCGTTGATGAAACAAATATTTTGCTTAATAAACAGAGTGGTATGCAGGGATTGTGCGGATTTTCGGATATGCGCGATGTTGAGGCTGCTTATCTTAAAGGTGAAGCCAAAGCTGTTGATGCCATGAATGTATATGCTTATGCAATTTTACGCTTTATCGGTAGTTATATTGCCGCAATGGGTGGGGTTGATGCGATTGTATTTACAGCCGGTGTTGGTGAAAATTCTCCGATTTTGCGTAAAATGTTGTTGGAGCGTTTGAGCTACCTTGGTATTGAACTTGATGAAGAAAATAATAACAAACGAGGTGAAACTTTGGAAATTACCAAAACTGGTTCTAAGGTTCGTGCATTTGTTATTCCGACCAACGAGGAATTGGTAATTGCTCAAGATACGGTTGCAAAAGCTCATTTATAAAGAGAAATGTCGCTATCTGTAAAATTATATTGATACAAAAGTCGTATCTATAATTTAGGAATATAAGAAACGCCGCTTACGAATAAGCGGCGTTTCTTATATATGGAAGCAAAAATCGTTATAGATTATGCTTTTGGGGCAACTTTTTTTGTTGTTGAAGTTTTTGAGGAAGTAGCCTTAGAAGAAGTAGCCTTAGAAGAAGATGCTTTTTTGGTTGTCGTTTTGACAGTTTTTTTCTCTTTTGAGGATACTTTTTCAATTTTTGTGGTGTGAAGATTGTTAGCTATTGGAGAGTTAACCTTGGTGTCAATTTTTTTGATTGCCACAGATTTGTCTTCCGGTATGCGAAATGTGCTAACATATTTGATATTGAAACATACGAAGACAAATGCAAACAGGTTTATAACCAACATATTGATTGTTGGAGAAAGAATGGCATAATTAAAAACAACATAAGGCATATAAATTAGAAAAGTAACACTCATCCATTCTTTGTACGAACGTGCCGTATATTGTGAAAATTCTTTCAAAGAAGGAACTTTGTTTTGAACAATCAACGGAAACAGAATGTTAAAGCGCGCCAAAAGATATATACCCATGAACATATTTGTTGCAAGGGCTAATACAAAAGCCCATAAATTGGACATTCCAAAAGCAACAAAAATATAACGGAAAAGGATAATTGGTGCGGAAGCAACTAATCCTAAGGACAATTGCGTAATTAAATAGAGGATAAAAGCTTTTATACTACAAAGTGGATTGATAATTGAATAGCCGAAAAGGCGGCGATACAGACTAATATCTGTGGCAATACTTACCAACGGTATTAAAACAAAGGAGGCATAGTAAAAATACAATACTCCCTGATTGATGGTTTCTGAATTTTCAATCCATATTGATATTCCGGAAAGAAGCAAAAGCGGGGTGGCAAAAAGCAAAATAACCGGAAAATTCTTTAAAAACATTTTGTACGAATCTAAAACTAGTTTGAGCATATTTTTTTTCCTCTTATTGGATACGATGTAGCTAATTTATCGCTATAATAGCCTTTTGTCAAAAAAATTATTTCAGTTTTGGACGTAGTTGTTCTTCTATGTCTTTGAAATAGCGTACAGTGTCTGACTTTAATTCGTTGGTGGCCGGTTCATCACATACAATAATGCCGTGTTGGTGCATTTGCAAAATGCTTATAGGCCACATGTGATTGATACTACCTTCAACAGCGTGGTGTAATGCTCGAGCTTTTTTGTCACCGGTAGCAATAATTAGGACTTCTTCAGCATCCATAATTGTGCCAATGCCCATGGTCAATACTGTTGTCGGAACTCTGCTTTTGTCACCCTCAAAAAAGCGTGAATTTGCGTCAATTGTTTCAGTGGTGAGAGTTTTGACACGAGTTCGTGATGACAAAGAGGAGCCGGGTTCGTTGAAAGCTATATGTCCGTCAGAGCCTACACCGCCGATTTGCAGATGTATTTTGCAATAACGT
>JAFTLF010000008.1 GCA_017452885.1 Alphaproteobacteria bacterium | reverse complement strand
TCAGTTCAATAGCATAAGGATTATGTAATATGCCAATAGATACACATACCAAAATTCTTGCTACAATAGGTCCGTCATCAGCAACCAGAGAACAATTAGAAAAGTTAATTGATGCCGGTGCCGATGCTTTTCGAATCAACTTTAGTCATGGAACACATGCTGAACACAAAGCACGGGTTAAATTGATTCGCCAATTAGAAAAAGAAAAAGGTCGTTATATTTCTATTTTAGCCGATTTGCAGGGACCTAAATTACGTGTTGGTACATTTCGTGACAATAGTGTTTTGTTGAAAGAGGGGCAGACTTTTGTATTGGATATGAATCCGGAGCCGGGTGATGATTCACGTGTATGTTTGCCGCATAAAGAGATTTTTCAAGCTCTTAAATCCGGTGATGATTTATTGGTCAATGACGGATATATTGTATTGAAAGTGTTAAGCTGTGATAAAAAGCATGCCGTAACCAAAGTTAAAGTCGGAGGCATTATATCCAGTCATAAAGGAGTTAATTTGCCTAATACTCAATTGGCTATTTCCGCAATTACAGCAAAGGATCGCGAGGATTTAGAGTTTGCTCTTAAAATAGGGGTGGATTGGATAGGCTTATCTTTTGTTCAGAAGGTGGAAGATGTTCAATTTGCCAAAAAGTTGATTAATGGGCGAGCTTGGATAATATCAAAATTGGAAAAACCAAGTGCAATTGATGATCTTGATAATATTATTCAGGAATCTGACGCTATTATGGTCGCTCGTGGTGATTTGGGTGTTGAATGTCCGATACAGGTGGTGCCGGTATTGCAGAAAAAAATTGTTTCTGCTTGTCGTAAACATGCTCGTCCGGTGATTATTGCAACTCAGATGTTGGAATCGATGATTAATAATCCGAATCCGACACGCGCAGAGGTATCTGATGTGGCTACTGCTGTTTATGATGGTGCCGATACGGTTATGTTATCAGCAGAAACAGCAGCAGGAAAGTATCCGGTTGAAGCAGTTAAAATGATGCACAAAATTGTGTCGCAAGTGGAGTCGGATAAACTTTTTTATCAATTGTTGCAAAATTCTCGTCGTATTCCATGCGATGCAGATGAGGCTGATTCTATTAGTTTTGCGGCTAGTGAATTATCATCAGTTTTGAAAAATGTAAAAGCAATAGTGTCTTATACGACATCGGGATTTACGACCTTTTTGACAGCGCGTGAACGTCCTGCATTGCCTATTTTGGCTTTGACTCCGCATATTGAGGTTGCTCGTCGATTGGTACTTGTTTGGGGGGTGCGTCCGCATATTAATACAGAGAGTTTTAAGAGTTTTGAAAAGGTCGAGAGTTGTGCAATTAAGGCGATTACCAAACTTGGCATGGCAAAGTCAGGTGATCATATAATTATTACAGCCGGTTTTCCATTAAATGTGGCCGGACGTACTAATATGTTACATACAGTTCATATTAAGTAAAAAAGCATATTTTAAAAATGAAAAAGCGCGGTTGTATTCCGCGCTTTTGGTTGTTTTTACAGAATGTTTAAATTTCCGGCTGCGGCTCGACCATTGCGGTCAGCATAAATTTCGTATGATATTTTTTGACCTTCTTTTAGTGTCTGCAATCCCAGTTTTTCAAGTTGGCTGATGTGTACAAATATGTCACGTTCACCAGCCTCGGGAATGATAAAGCCATAACCTTTTTGGATGTTAAACCATTTTACGGTACCTTTTGCCATAGATATAACCTTTCAATATAAACAGAAAAAACTCCTGTTATCCTTATCGGATAAAGCAGGAGTTTATATAATAAAGAAATCTTTTAATTAAAGCCGAATAAGCCGTATTATCTAACGTTCAAGTTTTTTGTAGCGGACACGATGAGGACGGACCGCTTCTTCACCCAGACGACGGATTTTGTCTTTTTCATATTCTTCGTAGTTACCTTCAAACCACTCGACGTGTCCGTCATCTTCATAAGCAATGATGTGTGTGGCTAGGCGATCGAGGAACCAGCGATCGTGCGAAGTTACAAGTACACAGCCAGGATATTCCATAATACCTTCTTCCAAAGAGCGTAAGGTATCGACATCTAAGTCGTTAGTCGGTTCATCCAACAAAATAACATTGGCACCTTTTTTGAGCATTTTGGCAAGGTGAACACGATTGCGTTCTCCACCAGAAAGTTGTCCGACTTTTTTCTGTTGATCTGAGCCTTTGAAATTGAATTGTCCGACATAGGCACGTGACGGAAATTCTCTTTTGCCAAGTTGAATCATGTCAAGTCCGTCAGAAATTTCTTCCCAAACATTTTTGTTGGCATCAAGCTCATCACGACTTTGGTCAACATAGCCCAGATCGACGGTTTCACCTAATCGGATTTCACCGGAATCGGGTTTTTCTTGACCGGTAATCATACGGAACAGAGTTGTTTTTCCGGCACCGTTGGGGCCAATAATTCCGACGATTGCTCCTTTGGGAATTTTGAAAGATAAGTCATCAATTAGAACTCGATCACCATAAGCTTTGCTGATATGATTAGCTTCAATGACAAGGTCGCCAAGACGGTCAGTCATTGGAATATTGATATTTGCAGTGAGTATTTTTTCTTTGGTTGATTGAGCTAACAGCTCGTCATAAGCGTTAATACGTGCTTTGGATTTTGCTTGGCGGGCTTTGGGATTTTTTTGAATCCATTCCAGTTCGTTGGCCAAAGTTTTTTGACGAGCTGTTTCTTCTCTGGATTCCTGTTCAAGACGTTTTTGTTTTTGTTGCAACCAAGAAGAATAGTTGCCCTCGTAAGGAATTCCTTGACCACGATCAAGTTCCAGAATCCAACCGGTGACATTGTCAAGGAAGTAACGATCATGTGTGACCATTACAACCGTGCCATTGTATTCTTTGAGGTGATTTTCTAACCAAGCTACAGATTCTGCATCAAGATGATTGGTTGGTTCATCCAGTAACAACATATCCGGTTTGGAAAGTAGCAGGCGACATAAAGCAACACGACGTTTTTCGCCGCCGGAAAGTTTAGTAACATCCGCATCAAAGGGCGGACAGCGCAAGGCATCCATGGCGATTTCAATTGTTCTTTCTAAATCCCAGCCGTTACAAGCATCTATTTTTTCTTGCAGTTCAGCTTGTTCATTGATGAGATCGTTCATTTCTTCATCTGTCAGTTCTTCTCCAAAACGCATGGACACTTCTTCGAATTTTTTTAGCAAATCACGAGTTTCACTGAGACCGTCCATAATATTTTCCATAACATTTTTGGATGGATCAAGTTTGGGTTCTTGTTCCAAATAGCCGACTTTTATGCCGTCAGCGGCCCAAGCTTCACCATTGAATTCTTTGTCGACTCCAGCCATGATTTTGAGTAAAGTGGATTTACCAGCACCGTTAACACCGAGTACGCCAATTTTTGCTCCAGGTAAAAAAGACAAAGTGATTCCTTTGAAGAGTTCTTTTCCTCCAGGGAATACTTTGCTGAGGTTTTGCATGACATAGACATACTGAACAGAAGCCATTTTACTTTAATCTCCTTGAATGTAATAAACGATTGGAATTGACTATATAGGTAGGTGCAAAAATTGCAAGCGCTTTTATCTTATCGGGAGCGAGAAATATGACCGATTGTATTTGGCATATTAATCTGTGGTTGGCGAGTTTTAGGATATTGCATGGAGGCCAAAGTGTCATCTTTTACGTCGACTTTGATAATTTTTGCTTCACGTCCATTGTAAATTGCTTTTGCTTCCTTACGGCTGTTGGCATTTTCTTTATAAATCATGCGTGCATCGTAAGGTTGGCGAGGAGTAAGAATTTGTCCGTCTGGCATTTTGATAGTACCATCGCCGTAAAGAACAGCTTTGAATATTTCTTGATTGTCAAATCGGCGATTGATGGACGAGCATTCATAAAAACCATCCATTTCTTTAGAAATATAAGCATTAGCTTTTTCTTCGGAATAAGCGTATATGGCATCTGTACGTAATTTGTCTGAAGGAGCTTTGGTAAGCAGGATGGCACGCGCTAAAAGCTCGAAAGTATCATATTTGGTTGAACCGCAAGCCAGACCTTGTCCGGAAATGGCACCAAGCGCTCGCATTTCTTCAATATAGGGCATTTGTGCTTGAGCATGTGTTGCGAATAAAAAGTATATTAAAAAAGTCAGACTTTTTTTCATTTTGTATCCTTATAAATGAATCTTAAGGAATTATACAAAATTTGTTTCAAAAAGCAAAAGCTATCTTAAAAAATTACCAAGATTTAAAAATTTGAGTTGACAAAGCTCATTATTTAGCATAAGTTGCGGATAAATTTTGAGAATAAGGATACGGAAATGAAAGTTTATAGCTCGTTGAAAAGCAAAAAAGTACGCGATAAGGACTGCAAAATTGTTCGTCGTAAAGGTCGCGTCTATGTTATCAACAAAAAGAACCCGAAGTTAAAAGCTCGTCAAGGTTAGTTGTTGGTATTGATGAATAAGTTTTAGAAAACCCGCGGTATTTAAGCGGGTTTTTTGTTACACTGATTTTTAAAGTTCTTTGACCATGCGAGCAAAAGTAATGCCTTTTTCTTCAAAAATTTCTCCTTCTTGATGAAAACCGTTTTTTTCGTAAAAGTTTACGACGCTTAACATGGCGTGCATAACAATTTTTTTGTAGCCAGCTTCTTTAGCTCTTTTTTCTGCGTAGGTAACCAATTCGCTACCAATACCTCCGCGTTGATATTTGGAGTCGACCGCTACTTGCATAAGGCGAATGGAATGATTATCAAGGGGAGCAAGTAGTAAACCACCGATTAATTTGTCATCAAGACACTCAATGCAGCCGATATGCAAATAGTTTATTTCTTGGTGACGATGAGAATCTAAAAATTTTAATCCGAGTGGTTCAAGCAAAATTTTGTAACGTAACTGAACCAACTCGTCATAACGGGTTGAGCCGAAGTCTATATCGATAATTTTTCTCATGGCGACCTCCTTAGGCTTAATAATATCTTAAATTGATAATAGCCTTTTTTCTATATGCAGTCAATCGTTATAGATTTTTTTATCTGCATTTTGGGGTTGCGCTTTTTGGAAAATCTAGTATTTTCGTTTCATTAAGAATTTTGAGGAATGAAAGATAAATGAGCAATCATAATTTGGAATTGATTCGAAACTTTGCAATTATTGCCCATATTGAC
>JAFTLF010000078.1 GCA_017452885.1 Alphaproteobacteria bacterium | reverse complement strand
TAATCAGCCCCTTTTGCCGCCACACCGGACATAATCTCAATATCCAAATTTTCAAAACGACGACGTAAACTATCACCAGCCTTTTTACCAATAGCAATAACTTTGATTGTTTTTCCGTTTTTTTGCAACTCACGAATACGCCTTACAGCCTCGCGCAACACATAAGCGTTATAGCTTCCGCACAAACCTCGATCTGATGAAAAAATCACCAACCAATAGACTTGCGCATTGCTTACCGGTAAAATCATTTTCGGAAAGAAATAATCAACACCGCCATTAGCTTGCTCTTGCTTCATATCAAGCAACAAACGACCGGCTGCTGTTAACAAATTTTCATTATATGTTTGCGATCTGCTAAGCACGTCCTGAGCCCGACGCAAACGAGCTGCCGCTACCATCTTCATGGCAGAGGTAATCTTCTGCGTCGATTTAATACTTCCGATTCTGGTTCGTAACTCTTTTAAGCTCGCCATAGCTTTATGCAGCCTTCTCTATTGTTTCGCCAAATTGTTGAGAAAATTTCTTATAAAACTCTGCCAACTTAGCTTCAAGTTCTTCAGAAATCACTTTTTTATCCTCAATTTCTGCAAGAAACTCCGGATGATCGGCGTGAATTTTCGCCAAAGCCTTTTCCTCAAACTCGCGAACTTTATCTAAAGGCAAACAATCCAAATAGCCTCTTACACCGGCATAGATAGCCACCACTTCTTCAGACACCGACATCGGATGATATTGCGGTTGCTTTAACATTTCCGTCAAACGAGCACCCCGAGCCAACAAGTTTTTGGTTGACTGATCAAGATCAGATGCAAACTGTGCAAACGAAGCCATTTCTCGATACTGAGCCAAATCCAATTTCATAGTTCCGGCCACCTGTTTCATAGCTTTAATTTGAGCTGCAGACCCCACACGAGAAACAGAAATACCAACATTAACCGCTGGACGAATACCCTGATAAAAAAGATTAGTTTCCAAAAATATCTGTCCGTCAGTAATTGAAATAACATTAGTGGGAATATACGCAGATACATCACCCGCCTGCGTTTCAATAACCGGCAAAGCAGTCAAAGAACCGGCACCCTTATCATCACTCATTTTTGCAGCACGCTCCAACAAGCGTGAGTGCAAATAGAAAACGTCACCGGGATAAGCCTCACGTCCTGGCGGACGACGAAGCAACAAAGACATTTGTCGATAAGCCGTAGCCTGTTTAGACAAATCATCATAAAAAATAACGGCGTGCATACCATTATCACGAAAATATTCGCCCATCGCACAACCGGAATACGGAGCAATATATTGCATCGGCGCAGGATCAGAAGCTGTTGCTGCCACCACAATTGTATAATCCATAGCCCCGTAATCTTTCAAAGTTTTTACAACTTGTGCTACGGTAGAACGTTTTTGCCCAACAGCCACATAAACGCAATAAAGCTTATCTTTTTCTGTCTTTGCGGCATCATTGATTTTTTTCTGATTAATAATTGTATCCAAAATGATAGCTGTTTTACCTGTCTGACGATCACCAATAATCAGCTCACGTTGTCCACGCCCAATCGGAATCAATGAATCAACAATTTTCAGGCCGGTTTGCATCGGCTCATGAACCGAGCGCCGCGGAATAATACCAGGAGCTTTAACCTCCGAACGACTAAATTCTTTAGCCTTAATCGCCCCCAAACCATCAATCGGTTCACCCAAGGCATCGACCACACGACCTAACATTTCTTTACCAACCGGCACACTCACAATCTGATCGGTACGCTTGACCATATCTCCTTCTTTAATTTCCTGATCGGCACCAAAAATAACCACACCGACATTATCTTCTTCCAGATTCAGCGCCATACCCTTAACGCCGCTCTCAAATTCAACCAACTCACCGGATTGCACTTTATCCAAACCATAAACACGAGCAATACCGTCGCCGACAGACAACACCTGTCCAACTTGAGCCACATCGATGTTCATCTCGGAATTTGCAATTTTATCTTTAATAATGGAAGATATTTCACTGGCAGATACCTACATCCTATTCACCTTTCATCATAATTTCCAAACGGTTTAATTTCTGAATCAGCGTATCATCAATCATGTCAGAGCCGAACCTGATACGCAAACCACCTAAAATCTCCGGATTTATACTATAAGCAACAACAACCTTTTGACCAAGAGATTTTTCTAAATTAGTACGAAGTTTTTTATCTTGAGCTGATGATAAAGGCTTAACACTATCAACAGCAACCTCAATTATATTTTTCTTTTGATAATAAACATGTTCAAAAGCCCTCAATATATCAGAAAGCTCGCCAAATCGGCGATTTTCCATAACAACTTCCAAACAACGCAGTGTTTCGTCGTTTATTTTAACTTTTTTGGCAACTTGCCGCAAAACATCTGCCTTATCTTCATCACTCCACAATGGTGACGACATATAACTAACAAACTCATCACTAACCGATGACACCAAACGATGCACATCGGCAAAAATCTGTTCAAGATTATTTTTCTCGACGGCAGCAATATAAAGAGCATTGGCATAAGTTGTAGCAATTTTGGCTTTAGAGACTTTTTTCACGTTCATAAACCCTGCATTAAAAAAACTTACTATATACTAATCGTTAATAGTTTCAAATTCCTTAATAAGGATAACCGCTTATCAAAAAATAAAAAGTAATTTTATCAACTTACCGACAAAAACTCTATTTTTTCTTATTTAATAAAAGGAATACGGATCAATATCCACTTCAACTCTAACTGAAGACGGAATTTTTACTTTTTGCAACCACTGCCCTAACACATTTTGGATTCTGATATTTTTGGCCGCTTTTACAAGTAAACGATAGCGATAATTTCCTCGCAACATAAAGATAGGTGCCGGTGCCGGCCCCAATGTTGAAACAGACGCATCATTAAATGCCGTATGCCCCAGCCAAATTGCCGTTTTTTCAACATCTTCCTGCTTTACCCCGGAAACAATTATCGCAGCCAGTTTACCATACGGAGGCATTTTCAATACACGCCGAGTTCTTTTTTCTAACTCCCAAAAACTATTTACATCATTAGTCACTAAAGAACGCAAAACAGCATTTTCCGGATACAAAGTTTGTAAATAAACAACACCCTTTTTTTCTCCGCGTCCGGCACGTCCTGACACCTGCGACAACAGCTGAAATGTTCGCTCACCTGATCGCAAATCACTTCCCATCAGTCCAAGATCTGCATCAACAACTCCCACCAACGTCAAAGCTGGAAAATGATGCCCTTTAGCTAAAATTTGCGTACCGATAAGAATGTCTATTTCGCCATTTTCCATTTCTTTAATAACTTCGGATACTTCTTTAAAATTAGTTGTAATATCACTTGATAAAACTTTTACTTTAGCTAAAGGAAAACGATATTTAATCTCTTCTGCCACACGTTCAACCCCTGGTCCACAAGCTGTCAAACCGGTTTCCGAGTGACATTCCGGACATTTTTTAGGAATAGCAACCATGTGTCCGCAATGATGACAAATAAGCTTATTTGCCTTACGATGTTCGGTCAACCACGCCGTACAATTCGGGCATTGGATACGATGTCCGCAATCACGACAAATAACCAAAGGAGCATAACCTCGACGATTCAAAAACAAAACCGTCTGTTCTCCTTTTTCATAATTATTTTTTATTTGCTCAACCAATGTCGGAGCCAGCCACGATACCCCCCAAGAACCTTTAATCGGCTTATCAATTTTAAGATCGATAATTTTAATTTCCGGCAAAACAGCTTCAGCATAACGACTGGTTAATCGCAGTTCATCATATTTACCGTCTTCAACATTGACAACTGTTTCCAAATCGGGGGTTGCAGTTGATAAAATTACCGGTATTTGCTCATATTTACCACGCATAACCGCCATATCACGCCCCTGATAATTAACCACATCCTCTTGTTTAAAAGATTGGTCATGGCTTTCATCAACAACAATCAATCCCAAATCTGCATAAGGCAAAAACAACGCTGACCGCGCACCTATAATTACTTTAGATTCACCC
>JAFTLF010000077.1 GCA_017452885.1 Alphaproteobacteria bacterium | reverse complement strand
CAGCTTTTTGATCTTCAGGGCTTCCACTCGCTTTTGCACGCGCTTCTGCATCTGTTGCAGCTCTGTCAAGATCTTCATAAACCTCCTGCTTGGCTTCATAATCCGCAGTAGCATTAGCTGCTGCTGCTTCTTTGTTTTGGGCAACAATTTCTGCCTTGTCTGCATCTCGAACCGCAGCATCATAGTTATTCTGATTTGGGGTTGACGAAGCCGGATTATTGGCAAGCTCTTGACCCGCGGCTAAATTTTGCGATGCTTCTTTTTTGGCATCTCTTTGCGCTTCTTGCTCCTGCTGATATTTCTTGTTTTCTTTGGCACGCTTTTCGTCTTGGTTTTCTTGCATCTTTTGGTTTATAGTTTTAGAACCGAATGCACTAAAGTTACCAACACCTTCAGCAAAATTTCCTACCATGGACATAGCATCTTGATACTGTCCATTTAATTGGCGGCTCTTTTCAACAATATTGTTTGTGCCATTTTGTGTTTTTGTCCACCAGTTGCTGTTATCGGCAATTGCGCCTTGCTTTTGATTACCGTCTTTATCGGTACCACCCCACAAACGTTCAACATTGCCGTCAGCATCCATTTTTTGGCCCTTAAAGAATGCATCCATCCTGTTAGTGGCCTCACCTTTAGCGCGTTTTTCATTCAATTCGGCAACTTGATCACGACTCTTGGTCATGTCTTGGACGTTATTGGTTATTGCCGATACATTGGACATAATACCGTTAACCATACCACCGGAAGCGCCAATCATCGCGTTAACATTTTGACCAATCTGCCCCAGAGCCTTAAATGTGTCTTCCAGATTGCCTTTGCCAATCATCTCTGCTGCTGCTCCAATATTCTCAGCTGCTACAACAATGGTCTCAACACCACTCTTAACTGTATTAACGGTATCTTGAGCCTTTTTGACCGTATCAACAGCTTTTTTACCGGCGGCAACAATATCTTTGACACAGCTCATGAAGCCGCCACCGCCGAATAAACCACCGCCTTTCTTCTCTGCTTGACAGAATCCGCGAGCGTGCTTCTCGGCTTCCGGAACATTGATGCCGACATCCGGAATCTCTTCTTCACCAAGAAGCTCCGGCGGCATATAAGCACTCTGTTCATCAACCCAAACATAATCCGTATCGGCATAACCTTTGCTTAGATAGTCGCCAAAGGCAAGTTTTTGTGCTTGGACCTCTCCGTTGATATCAGGATAAACAAAATACTCAATAAAACGCCCCATATTGGCAACTAAAAACAAACTGATTGCAATATTGGAAAACCATTTCCAGCTGATTTTGTTGAAAATTGCCATCCATGCAAAGCCAATCAAGCCAAACCCGGCAAAAGTATAGACAATCGGCTTTAATCCAACCAAAATGCGCATGGCACGACGAGTCATGGTTTTGAAAATATCCTCAGTATTGCCAAACTCACCACCACCGATATATTTACCGCTGAATAAATCGTGTTTGGCGGTTGAGACTGCCTGATAGACCTGTCCGGTACGGTCCTGATCCTCCGGAGATAATTTTTCATTTGCCTCATTTAAAGCTTTATTTGCTGCTTCAGCATCTACTGCCGCTTGATCCAAAGCATCTTCTGCATCCTTAACTTTGCCCTCAAGCTCCGCGGCCTGAGCGCAATATTTTTCGGCATCAGCTTTACCGGCTTTGGATGTCAGCTTGCTTGAATATTCACAAGCAGCCTGAGCTTCTGCCAATTGAGCTCTCAAATCATTGAGTTTTTCTGTTTTATTTTCAACATCTTGATTGGCGGCATCAACGGCTTTTTGAGCATCGGCAACGTTTGCCAATTTTTCTTTTTTATCTGCTTCGGCCAAAGCCTTTTCGGCGGCCTTACATTCTGCAGAATTTTCATTACCTGAAGTACATGCTTTGTTTTTTGCTTCTTCAGCCGCTGCTTTTTGTGCTGTAGCTTTGTCTTTTTCGCTAACAATACCCGAGGCACTATTTTCTGCATTTACTTTATCTTTATAGGCTTCATCTGCGGCATTTTTTGCAATTGTAACTTCTTGTTTTAATGCTTCTATTTTTCTACAAGCCTCACTTTGGGAATCTTGGGCACAAGCAGCTTGAGCTTTATTTAATTCTTTTACTTTTTCTGCGTATGCGTTCTTCTTCTCATTATATTCATTTTGCTTGCCAACCATCTCTGAAGCCAAGGATTGCGGATCTTGTCGTTCTGTTGGAGACAAACCTTCTTTGCGCTTTGCTTGTTCTACACCTTTATTATAATTTTCAAGCTCTTTTATTTTGTCTTGTTTTTCTTGGTTTTCTCTTTGACACTTTTGCTTTTCTTTTCCTGTTTTATTGGCACAATTTTCTATTTGACTACGGAGTTTAGCTATTTCTTGTGTATTAGATGCAACCTGCGCATCACGCTCGGCAATGGCTTTTTGGGTTAAAGCATCTTGTCCTGTTGCCTTGGCTTCTGCTTTGTTCGCGGCATCTAATTTAGCATTAGCCGCTTTAGCATCTCTGGATGCTGTCGTAATAGCATTTTGTGCTTCATCTCGCGCCCTCCTAGCTGCGCTACACTTTTCTGTATTTTCTTTTGAACCTCCTTCGCAATATTTAGCTATATCTTTTTCGGCATTATTCAACTTATCTGTTGCATTGTTAAGAGCTTTGTTGGCTGATTTGAGTTCTTTATTAGCTTCTTTTTGCGCTTCGTAGACCGCGTTGGTAGTTTCTTTTTGTTGTTTTTTTATTTTATCAGATGTTTCTTCAACTGTTTTACGAGCGGCATCAACTTTTGCTTGTTCTTCTCTCTTAATTTTTTCAAGTTTTTTTTGCGCCTCTATATATCCATCACAATTGTTCGGATTAGCTTGACATTCTGCCTTTTTCTTTTGAACTTCTTTCTGCTGTGCGCCAACTTTTTCGTTATATTCACTCTGAGCCTTAGAATATGCCTTCTGATTTTCGTATTGTTTAGCTTGCAAATCACTCATATTGTTAGCAGCAACCGCGGCTTTACCAGCTGTGGTTATATTTTCATCAATCAAATCTGGACGACGTGCAGCCGCATCTAAATCTCCAGTATTAATGCGCGCTTTTTCCGATGCATCATCAGCAACACTAGTACTTATATTAGATGGGAAAAGGCTGCTACCTTGGTTGCCCAATAAACCCGCATTTGCGTCCGTACTAGTAGTTATAATAGGTGGGAAAAGGCTGCTACCTTGGTTGCCCCATAAATCAGCATTTGCGTCCGTAGAATAGAAAGAAGCAAAAACCAAAGCTCCTGCAAGCAGCATCACTTTGCTTAATTTACTAATATTAGTCATGGCATCCTCCTATTCTTTCTCGTTCTGCTTAATAATTTTTACGCTGCCGTCATTTAAGCGTATCTGTTATCATTGCATTGGTAAAATTCTCACAACCGGTAATTGCACTAATCAGCTCGCCGGTGGTGGCAATAACTACCAAAGAAATAACAATCGCACCAAGCCACTTCCAGTTGAGATTGCCGAAGAAACCTCCAACGGCAACACCTATAATACCAAAGCCGGCAACGACATAAATCAAATCGCGCAGACCATTAAATACTTTGCTACCTGTTTCGATAAGACCTGAAAAAATTCCCTGATTGCTGGAACAACCGCTAACCGCCGATGCAGACTGTTTTTGGTTAGCGCCTTGCCTAGCTACGCACTTTCCATCAACACATTTCTGCGTGTTCGCATCACATTTTCCACCACAAGTGTTTCTATCAACAGCGGATGCAGTGGCAGCAACTTCTTCATGTGGATTTCTTGTTCCGTCAGGTGCCATGTCAGTACGCTTTGCCTCAACAACATCAAGAGCGCATAATAACGTCATCAGCAGCACCAACATCTGCCCACCTATTTTCTTGAAGTTAAACATTGCACCCTCCATTATCTGCTCATTCCTCATCTTGTATAAAAACCGTATTGCGATTTTTGTATAAGACAGTCTGTTATAAAAAAGAGGGTCGGCGGAATAATTTACTGTAGCAAATATTCCCAAGACCCTCTGTATTTATTATTCTCTTTGTTTTTGTGCTGGGGCTGCACCAAGATGCAGCCCAAGCCCAATATAAGGAGAATATTAGTTTGTAGCGTTGTCGAAAGAGTCTTGGAAACCAGACATATTTTCGCCAGTTGCGTAGCTCACAATAGAACCTGCAGCTGCCAAAATAGCCAGACCTACGGCTAAACCTGCAAACCATTTCCAGTTTACTTTACCAAAGATAGCGCCAAAAGCAACGCCAACCAAACCGAAACCACCGACAACGAAAATAATCGTCTTAACGGAGGTGAACACATTCAATGCCTTTTGCTGTGAAGTCTGCATAATAGATGTTGTTTGAGCAGATGCATCGCCGGCAAATGTCAACAAAGTAAACACTGCGACAAGGCAGAAGGTCCAGATATTGTTTTTAATAAATTGCATTTTAGTTCTCCTTACAATGTTTGCAAAAACTCTTTATACTCTTTTAGAATAACCAATTTTCGCAATTATTTCTAGCAAAATTGCTTATAACAAAAATTCGTTAACATATTGTTTACGCTTAACAAAATTTGCTGTAACAAAAAATTCACAGTACTTAATGGAGTCTAAACAGCGGATTTGGCGTTGTTTTGTGATTCGCAAATAACGCTGATTTGACTTTTGAATCCTCGGGTCAGGCACTACGTGCCGCCCGAGGATGACCCGCGCGGCGGGTGCGCGGCACATAAAAAACTAAGTACGATACTTAACAAAAAGAATCCACAGCCTTTGTGCATAAATTTATCAGTTCTTGCCAAGAGTCGCATTTTGATTTATCAAGGTTTTAGAGGGATTTAATTTATGCAAAAAACAGGCTTAAAAACTTTTGTTTATAGTTTTTCGGTATCTTTGTTTGCTATTTTTGCAGCAAACGGGATATATTTGCGCGCGCATCCCTCGGTCAGCCAAGATATTAAAATTCCTAGCAAAAATGTTACGCTATTCTTAAAAGACGATACTTTTAATCCCTCGCTAAAGCCTACGCCTGTAAAAAAAATAGCTTTGAGCATTTTGCCGGAATTAGCCATTGAACAGGAAGCTCTTATCCCCAAACAATATGATAATGATGTTGCGGGCAAAGCTCCGGAAGATGAAATTATTTTGGCAGACAATTTTATTCCTTTGGAGATTGACAGTATTTTTGAAGACTCAATCAAACCAAGCGATGATATTGCACCGATTGAAATAACTCCTTCTCAACCGGCAATTGCCGAGCCAACGATAATTGAGCACCAAGAAAAGAAGAAGTCATCAAAAATCACCATCCCTCGTCAGGCACCTAAAATCGCGGCTCCGAAAGTATCAGCCATTCAGATTGCTGACGCGACAAAAGACCGCAAGTCACCCGATGCCGCTCTTGCCCTGAAGATTGAAGACAGTAAGCCTGTTTTGGTTGCCGAAAACAAACAGGAGCAATTGCTTGTTCCTTTGGAAAAATCGCGCAACGATATATTAAGTGGGCGCAAAATAAAAATCGGTGAACCCAATAAGCTTAACCAAGTAGCGTTGGCAGACAAAAATATTCCTATCAGCAGTATGGAAAAAACAAAAGCTCAAGAAACACCTCCTCCTCCGGCATGGGAACAGATGAGCGACAAAAAAATCGACAGTCCATGGGTTGTGGCTAAAGGAGCCGGAGCCAACAGAAACGAGCTTTTGAAGCAAGAAGACTATTACAAAAAAGAAGATGAGCAAATTAAAGCTGCCTTAAATGTTTCTGATGCAAAAAACAAAAAAGACGGTGTAAAAATTGCTTCCGACACGGTCAAAAATTTGCTTATTCCAATTCCGGAAGATATTTTGAATGACAAAAATCTGATACCTCAACTATCTTATTCATCCAATAAAGAAGAAGCAAAAGAGGAAAAAGAAGAAATTGCTACCCAAACAGCTGTCAACGAAAAAGTTGTGCCGGTTAGCCCTGCACAAGAAAAAACAGCAACCGCCGAAGAGCCAACAAAAAATAAGCAACCGGAAAATATTTTGGCTTCGTTGAACTCCATTTTCAGCACCAAAATAAAAATTAAAGAACCTCCTAAGGAATCGGAAAAGAAAGGCGGATTGCTGGCCGAATTGCAAAAGAAACTGTCACCAAGCAAAAAAATAACCATTATGCCAACAGAAATGCGATTATCTTTTCAACCCAATCGAGCAGAAATATCAGGGCAAACCTTGCGTTGGATACAAGCCTTTGCCGCCAGAACTGCAGAAGATAAGCTGACAAGCATAGAAATTCGCATTGACGGAACCAGTGGTATGGAATTACAGCAAAAAAGACTAAATTTGCTACATAATATTTTAACTAATAGAGGAGTAGAATACAGCAAAATCAACGTGGTGTTTACCTCAAGGGAGCCAAACTCCTTTATTATAAAAACCGTAACAAGAAATTATGACAAAAGAGGACCAAATCGAAATAATAATACCCAAACAGCCGGGCGCTATTTGCAATGGTAATAAATAATGTCTTGCGCTTGATTATTTGAGTTTCGATATGTATGATAGGAAAAAACATGACAAAATCTATTCTAAGGATTGCGAAAATGAATAAAAAGACATTGCAGAGGATCTCTGTTTTATCGGCATTTTTGGTTGCCGGTTGTTCCAGTCTGGATTATTTCGGTGCAGGAAACACCTATGCTGAAGACGAAACAACAACCGTAACCGAAACCAGATTGGTTCCGGTGGCCACGACTGAACAAGCTCCTATCGCGCAAGCTCCTTGTACCGAGCATGCTCCCGTTGAACCTGTAATCGTTCCGCCAACAGAGCCAGCCGAGAATGATTTTATTAACTCTCGCGAAGTTTCTGCCGATTATCGCGAATTTGGCGAGCGCAATCCTCGTGACCAACGAATTGTCACCGCCGGTGCCGGAAGCAGTATGGCGGCCTCTATTCCGCCGACAATCGAAGAAGAAGTCATGGATTATGAAGATGAAATTAACTCAGCCATGGACGCTTCCGAT
>JAFTLF010000076.1 GCA_017452885.1 Alphaproteobacteria bacterium | reverse complement strand
GACCATGGAAAATCAACTTTGGCTGATCGTTTGATTGAGGCTTGCAACGGGCTTGAAAAACGAGAGATGACCGAGCAAGTTTTGGATAATATGGATATTGAAAAAGAGCGCGGAATTACCATTAAGGCGCAAACGGTGCGTTTGAATTATGAAGCCAAAGATGGCAATGTGTATCAGCTTAATTTAATAGATACTCCGGGACACGTTGATTTTTCTTATGAAGTTTCTCGTTCATTGGCATCTTGTGAAGGGTCTATTTTGGTTGTTGATGCCACGCAAGGTGTGTAAGCTCAGACATTGGCTAATGCTTATTTGGCAATTGATAATAATCATGAAATTGTTCCGTTGTTAAACAAGATTGATTTGCCGTCAGCTGAACCAGAACGCGTAAAAGCGCAAATTGAAGATGTTATCGGTTTGGATGCCTCGGATGCAATAGAAACATCCGGTAAAACAGGGTTGGGTGTGGCTGAATTATTGGAAGCGATAGTTACGCGATTGCCGGCTCCCAAAGGTGATGAAAACGCACCTCTTAAAGCATTGTTGATAGACAGTTGGTACGATAGTTATTTGGGGGTAATTATTTTGGTGCGTGTGCATGATGGTGTTTTGCGTAAAAAGACGCAAATACGCATGATGTCGAATAATGCAACATACTTGGTTGACAGGGTCGGTATATTTTCTCCGAAAATGAAAGAAGTTGATGCGTTATACCCTGGGGAAGTGGGGTATATTACAGCCAGTATTAAGAGTGTCGGTGATTGTAGTGTCGGGGATACAATTACGGATAATAAGCGGCCAAGTGATGAGCCTTTGCAAGGGTTTAAGCCGTCGGTGCCGGTGGTGTTTTGTTCGATTTTTCCGGTTGATTCCAGTCAATATGAGCTTTTGAAAGATGCGTTAGCTAAGCTTAAACTTAATGATGCAAGCATAGATTATCAAAACGAAAATTCCGCAGCGTTGGGTTTGGGTTTTCGTTGCGGTTTTCTTGGTTTGCTGCATATGGAGATTATTCAAGAACGATTGGGACGGGAATTTGATCTTGATTTAATTACGACAGCTCCATCGGTAGCTTATAAAATTCACCTCACTAATAATGAAACAATCTTATTGCATAATCCTGCGGATATGCCGGAGCCGACGCAGATTAAGTCTATTGAAGAACCAATGGTTAAAGCAACCATTTTGGTGCCTGATAATTATTTGGGAGCAGTTCTTAAATTGTGTACGGAACGTCGTGGTGAGCAAGAAGAGCTTACCTATGTCGGTTCTCGTGCTATGGTCGTTTATAAAATTCCTCTTAATGAAATCGTATTTGATTTTTATGATCGCTTAAAATCAATAACCAGTGGTTATGCCAGTTTTGATTATGAGCTTATCGGTTATCAAGAGTCTGAGCTTGTTAAGGTGCAAATTTTGATTAATGAAGAACCGGTTGATGCTTTGGCATTTCTTTGTCATAAAAGTGAGGCGGAATCGCGCGGACGGCAAATTTGTGAGCGTCTTAAAGATCTTATTCCTCGGCATTTGTTTAAAATTCCGATACAAGCGGCTATAGGTGGGCGTGTTGTTGCCAGAGAAACTATTTCTGCTTTGCGTAAGGATGTAACGGCTAAATGTTATGGTGGTGATATAACTCGTAAGCGTAAATTGCTTGATAAGCAAAAGAAAGGTAAGTTGCGTATGCGCCAGTTCGGTAAGGTGGAAGTTCCGCAGAGCGCTTTTATTGAGGCGTTGCGTATGTCTGACGACTAAAATTCTTTATTTGCCTAGTTTTTTAATGGATTTTAATTTCGTCTGTGTTAAAATCAGTTATTGAAAAATTTTGAGGAGGCGGATTTATGGCAAGAGCAATCATTTTGATGATGGATTCTTTTGGTATTGGGGGTGCGCCGGATGCGTGTATGTTTGGTGATGAGGGAGCCAATACGTTAGGTAATATTGCTAAAGTTAATTTGGGCTTAAATATTCCTAATTTGGTTTATTTGGGAATTGCCAAAGCTGCTAAAGAAGCGGCAATTGCAGAACCTCAATTGGGAATCCAAGATGTTGCAAAAATGACATTGCCCAGTCAATATGGTCATGCAAAAGAAATCAGTAAAGCCAAAGATACAACCTCGGGACACTGGGAAATGGCCGGTGTTCCGGTGTTAAGAGATTGGGGCTATTTTAAGCATGATTATCCATCTTTTCCGGAGGAATTAATTAAAAAGATTTGTGAAGAATCCGGTATTAAGGGGATTCTTGCTAATAGAGCTGCATCGGGAACACAAATTATTGAAGAACTTGGTGTTGAGCATATTAAGACCGGAAAGCCGATTTTTTATACATCAGCAGATAGTAATATGCAAATTGCGGCACATGAAGAACATTTTGGACTAGATAAATTATATAAGCTTTGTGAAATTGCTTTCAAACACGTCGCTCCTTATAGAATTGCCAGAGTTATTGCACGACCTTTTGTGGGAGAAAAAACCGGAGAGTTTGTACGGACAAAGAATCGTCATGACTATTCGGTTAAACCATTGGCTCCGACGTTGCTTGACAAGATGAAAAATGCCGGACATGAGGTTGTGGCAATAGGTAAAATCAGCGATATTTTTGCGGCTCAAGGAGTAACCAAAAAGATTCCAGCCAGCGGACACGATGAATTGTGGGATAAGACTTTGCAGGCTATTGATGAAACAGGTGATAAATCAATTATTTTTACCAACTTTGTTGATTTTGATATGCTGTATGGTCATCGTCGTGATGTAAAAGGTTATGCTAGGGCTTTAGAAGCTTTTGATCGTAGATTGCCGGAAATTGAGAAACATTTGAAAGTAAATGATGTAGTTATTATTACGGCAGATCATGGTAATGATCCAACATGGGAAGGAACTGATCATACGCGTGAACAGGTACCTCTTTTGGTGTTTGGGAAGAAAATAAAATCAGGAAATTTAGGGCAACGTAATACTTTTGCTGATGTGGCTCAAACTTTGGCTGAGATGTTTAAATTGGAGCCGTTTGAATATGGAACATCTTTTTGGAAAGATATAAAATGAGTTATTTTGCACCGAATATCCCCAAGTCTAAACATTGTTTTTTTGGCTCAGCCGGTGGATTTTCGGTCGGTTTTTATCAAGGGCTGAATGTCAATACCAAAAGTGATGATGATAAAAATTGCGTGCAAGCGAATCTGAATGAGGCGGCAGCATATTTTGGCAAAGATAGTTCCAACTTACATTTGTTAAATCAAGGGGTGTCGTCGGTGGTTGAGTATGTGGATGAGCCGACGCGGGATATGATGCAGGCAGATGGAGTGGTAACAGATAAGCATAACATTATTTTGTGTATTCGTACGGCTGATTGTGCGCCGGTTTTGTTGGCTGATTATGAAAATGGTGTTATAGGGGCTGCTCATGCCGGTTGGCGAGGTGCGTTAGGCGGTGTTATTGAAAATACGATTAATCTAATGATTAAAAAAGGGGCTGAACCCGATAAAATTTCTGCAGCGATTGGACCATGTATCGGGCAAGCTTCTTATGAAGTTGATGAGATTTTTTATGGGCAATTCGTTGAAAAACACGCTGATTTTGCGAGGTTTTTTATTGATGGAAAGTTTAAGCATTATCAATTTGATTTGGAAGCTTTTTGTAAAAATCGTTTGAACAATATCGGAATTGATAATGTTAGTATTTCGAATATGGATACCTATTCTTTGGCAAATGACTATTATAGTTTTCGTCGTTTTACGCACCAAAATTTGGTGAAAAAGCCAAAATGTTTTCCAACAGAATTGTCTGCAATAGTTTTGTGAAGGAATTTTATGTCGCCGCTTGGAAAATTTACTCTAGCTATAATCGGGCTTCGTTTGTGGGGGGCAGAGGGCTTTTTTGTCGGGATGTTATTAGGACATTTTATAATTGATCGCACGCATTTAATTGTGTCTTTGCAACGACGACTTGGGATAATAGATGATAATATTCGTTTATTATTGCCTTATAGATATTATCAATATTACAACAGAATAGAGGGGCATTTTTGGGGTAAAATATGGGGAGCTGTGTTCGGGGCGATATTGTTTGGTTGGCATGGGTTTATTTTATTATTTATTGTTGGGCATTTTGTTTTTGATACGCCGGATAGCCGTCATGCAAAAAAAGTTCGTCAATGGTTTGATAATTTTTGGGATGCTCATTGGGGAAAGTTGGTTGGTGGTGTTATAGGTTTTGTGTGTCGTAGTGATGTTATTTTGTTTTGTGGTGTGATTATTGGTTTCTTTGCTGATCATATACGTTTGGAAAATGCAACATTATTGCCGTGGCGTAGTTTGAATCAATTGTGGCAGAGATGTAATCCCCTTCGTTTATGGAGATATTCTCGAGAAGCTCGTCATCGGGCTTATATCCGTGCAGTAGCAGGATTGGCGGCTAAAGTAGCCAAAGCTGACGGAGTTGTCAGTGAAAATGAAATACGCGTTTTTCGAAAATTATTTGAGATTAACGAGCATGAAAAAACATTTGTGGCGAAGATATTTAATGAGGCTAGAAAAACTTCTAAAGGTTATGAAGATTATTGTAATCAGTTACGCAAAATTACGGCAAAAAGTTTAGAGTTGAAAGAAAGTGTTATTGATAATTTATTTCAGGTGGCACGAGCGGATAATGAAATTAAGTCAGAAGAATTGAACCTGCTGACAAAAATTGCCGTTGCCATAGAATTGCCGACAGGAAATTTTGAGGTTATAAAAAATTTATATCTGCCTAAGGCTAAAAATAGAAAGCTTCAAAAATGTTATGAGATACTCGGTGTTTTGTGTAGTGCAACCGATGTTGAAATTCGTAGTCGTTGGAAAGAACTGATTGTACAATATCATCCGGATCGCTTGCAATCACAGGGAGCCAGCGAAAAAGAAATTAAGGCAACGACGGCAAAAATGGCTGAGATTAATTATGCTTATCAAGAACTGATGAAATTTAGGGGAGTCAGATGAAAGAATATTTATTACCTCATTATGATGAGCGACAAACACCGGTAGATATGCTTGTTTTGCATACGACAGCATTTAATGGGGACAAAGCTGTGGAGTGTTTGGATAAGCTGAAATTGAGTGTTCATTATATTTTGACGATTGAAGGAGAATTGATTAAGCTTGTTGATGAGAGAAATCGTGCTTGGCATGTAGGGGTAGGTTTTTGGCGTGGTGTGGAGCAAGATTTGAATTCACATGCAATAGGCATTGAAATTTGTTCGCCGAGTTTGGGACAGGAATCTTTTAGTAATGCACAAATTGAAAAATTAATTCATTTTTGTAGCAAGCTTGTTCGCAAATATAAGATTGTTCCGCAAAATGTAGTCGGACATTCTGATGTTGCTCCTTTGCGTAAGCCTGATCCGGGAATGGCATTTCCTTGGAAAAGATTGGCCAATGAGGGTATAGGGCTTTGGTATCAACCTAAAAATGCTCTTAAGATGGCTGAAAATAATATTGCTAAATTACTTGATATTATAGGATATGATACTCGTAATGAAGAGGCAACAAAGGCATCTGCTTATGCTTTTTGTAGGCATTTTGCACCGCAATATGTAATAATTGATAAAGATATTCATCATCTGGTTGACAATGTGTTGCCACAACGTTTTGATTTTATGAACGAAGAAAAATTCTTGCAAACGCTTAAGGCTGTTGCATATAGTTATCAGAATTTGAGTCGGTCAAGCAGTCCTTGTAATATGTAAGCGGCGGATGAGCTATCTAATATTTGTTTACGTTTTAAACGTGACATATCTGCTTCTTTTATCAGAACATTTTCCATTGCTTTGGAAGATAAGCGCTCATCCCAAAAAGTGTATGGGAGAGGAATATGTTTGTATATTTCTGTAGCAAATTTACGTACAGCCGTTGCGGTTTCTCCTTCTGTTCCATTCATCAATAGCGGAAGTCCGTAAACAAAAGCTCCGATCTCACGTTCTGTGACGATTTTTTGAATGGTTGCGATGTCTTGTTCTATGGTGGTGCGAAAGATAGTTTTATCAGGAGTGGCAACCATCCATAACAAATCAGATATAGCAATACCAAGGCGTTTTTCGCCATAATCAAAACCCAAGATAGCGGTATATGGTTTTAGTTGAGTTTTAAATTCTGATAATTCCATTGCTTTATCCTTTGTGTTGTAAGTTTAGAATATTTTATCAAGCTGTCAAGAAGTATGCTATTGCTCCTATGATAGTGAAGTGTGGATATGACCAAAAAGTTATATGTTTTTTGCGCCTTGCTAATTGATTTTTAAGAAACAGTAGTTAATATGAAGGCAATATTTTTATTTTAGCAAAGAGAAATAGTATGAAAAGCAGATTTTTGTTTGGTTTGATGTTGAGTTTTTTGGTATGTGGAATTGCTAAAGCTGAGCTTAGTATAGATGTTAACGGAGCTATGAGAGAACCAATGCCGGTGGCTTTTCCGGAAATGATACATGACGGTTTTTTTGTTGGGCAGTATGGTAGAAAAATTCGTGATGTTGTTATTGCAGATCTGGAGCGTTCAGGTTTGTTTCGCTTTATTGATAAAAACAGCTATATTCAAGAATTTTCTTCAATGGAGCAAGAGCCGACATTTATTGATTGGAAAGCTATTAATGCTACGGCTTTGGTTCAGTCTGCGATTAAGGAAGTTGATGCAAATAATCTGCGAGTGGAATTTCGTTTATGGGATGTTTTTGCCGAAAATCAAATGAAAGGGCAGTCTTTTACTACAACTAAGGATAATTGGCGACGAGTAGCTCATGTTATGGCTGATGCAATTTATGAGCGTCTGACCGGTGAGAAAGGTTATTTTGATACTCGTATTGTTTATGTTTCTGAAACCGGACCAGCGACACGGCGTGTCAAACGATTGGCAATCATGGATCAGGATGGTGAAAATCATAAGTTTTTAACCTCAGGTGCTTCAATGGCTTTGACACCGCGATTTTCTCCCAATTTGCAGAAAATTACCTATATGTCTTATAGCGGAGATACTCCCAGAGTTTATATTTTGGATATTGAAACCGGTAAGCAGGAATTATTAGGTAATTTTCCGGGGATGACTTTTGCACCGCGTTTTTCGCCAGACAGCTCCAAGGTATTGTTGAGTTTTGCTTCTCGCGGGAAGACTAATATTTATGAAATGGATTTG
Organism: Alphaproteobacteria bacterium; assembly: GCA_017452885.1. Lineage (GTDB taxonomy): Bacteria > Pseudomonadota > Alphaproteobacteria > RF32 > CAG-239 > CAZU01. Next base: position 21,741 of record JAFTLF010000076.1, on the reverse strand, counting down.
AAAAAACGCGTTAGTAAACAGTTGACTTATGGTAGTGCAATTGATACATCCCCGAGTTATTCTCCTGATGGTTCTCAAATTGTATTTAACTCCGATCGTGGTGGTAATCAGCAGCTTTATGTCATGAATGCTGACGGATCGGATGTTAAGCGTATTAGTTTTGGTTCCGGAAGATATGCAACACCGGTGTGGTCACCTCGCGGAGATTATATTGCTTTTACAAAAATGGCCGGTGGTCAATTTTATGTTGGCGTAATGTATCCTGATGGTACCGGTGAACGTTTACTTGCCAGTGGTTATTTAGTTGAGGGGCCAACGTGGTCGCCTAATGGGCGAGTACTGATGTATTTTCGTCAGGATAAAGGGGGACGTAGATCGACAGCTCCGGTTAAATTATACTCAATTGATTTGACCGGCTATAATGAACGGCAAATTCTGACACCGGCAGATGGTTCTGACCCAGCTTGGAGCCCTTTGTTGCCTTAGAAGATATAATCAACGATTGTTGCAAAAACTCCGGATTTGTTTGTCCGGAGTTTTTTATAATTTGTGTTTCTTGTACAAAATTTTCCAAAAATAGGCTTTGACTTAAGGTGTAAATTGGTGTACATTGTTTGACATAAACGAATATAATTGTATCACCTAAATTACTTTACGTATGTGCAAGTGCATTGAGTTTACTGCCCAATTGGCAGAGAAGTTCCCGTGGAACAACATGGAAACAGAAGTTGACGGAAAGATTTTCGGAGAAGTCTTTTGGACTGACGAGTATGAGAATTTTTGGGTTCGTCTGAATGAGGTTTTGGAATTGCATAAAGAGCGCAATCCTCTGAGATGTGTCGAAATTCTTGATTTTATCGGGCGCAATGCCAATCATCGTCCAAATGACGTAACGTTGAGTCATTACAAAAACTCATCTTTGTCTCCGCTTAGTTTGCAATACTTAGAAGAGGCCGTCAAGCAAGGATTGGAAATTTCGGTTTTTCACTGTCTGATTATAATGGACATCTGGTTTGAAGCTGCAAATCAGAAAAATCAGACACTCTTTGACAAGGCTGTGAATGTTATGCAACAGCTTGATACAGAAAAGGTTGTTGTGAAGAATCAAGAGGCTGAATCTGAGTATTTTCATGCTTATTCACACTTATGGCGAGACAGGGAAAGTTATAAATCTTTCGCTCAACGCTGGGGATTGTAAAACAGTCAAATTTAGAAACCGCCCGAGTTAATTACTCCGGCGGTTTCGCTTTTTAGGAAATTTTTTCTATAATATCCGGTGATAGTTGCGGTTTATTGCTTCCTATAGTAATTAATTGTCGAAGATTATCGGCTGCACGGGTAAACTGTTCTTCGGTCTGGGCGTGAATAATGGCCAAAGGTTTTTGATTGTCGACAAATTCACCAATTTGGCAAAATTCACTATAACCGGTAGCATAATCAAGCTGTTGTTCCGGTGTTGTGCGTCCGCCTTTCATCTCAATGATGCTTAAGCCAATACCGCGAGTATCCATATTTTGCACATAGCCTGAAGATAAAGCATATACCGGACGGACAATGGATGTTTGAGGTAGATATTTCCAAGGATTGTCACAAAAATCTGTCGGACCACCAAGAGCCGATACCATACGGGCAAAAATTTCTAAAGCTCTGCCGGAATCAAGAGCTTGTTGCAGCTTTTCTTTGGCTTCTGGTAAAGAAGTTGCTAATTGGGCAGAAAGCAAAAGTTCTCCGCAAAGTTCAAGAGTGATATTGTGCAGACAAGAATCATTACTATTGCCTTTTAAGTATTCTACAGCTTCGGCAACTTCTAGTGCGTTGCCGACATTGTATCCAAGAACCTGATTCATATCTGTTAATACTGCTTTGGTTTTAGTGCCGGCAGCATTGGCAACATTTACTATTGAGTGAGCGAGTTCTTGACCGCGTTCAAGATTATCCATAAATGCTCCGTTGCCACATTTCAAATCCATTACCAGACAATCTAAACCTGCGGCTAATTTTTTGGAAAGAATAGAAGCGGTAATTAATTGTACAGATTCAACTGTGGCGCAAACATCTCGGAGAGCGTAGATTTTTTTGTCTGCGGGGGCAAGATTTCCGGTTTGTCCGATGATTGCGCAACCAACTTCTTTGACAACTTTGCGGAATAAGTCGTTGTCAGGGACAGTCTTATAACCGGGGATAGAATCGAATTTATCAAGTGTGCCACCGGTGTGTCCAAGACCGCGACCGGAAATCATTGGTACAAAACCACCACAGGCAGCAACCATAGGGGCAAGCATAAGACTTACTTTATCTCCTACACCACCGGATGAATGCTTGTCAACAATAGGTCCGTTGACATTATGCCATTGCAAAACATCTCCGGAATCGCGCATGGCAGTGGTTAAATTGGCTGTTTCTTCCACGTTCATGCCATTAAGAAATATAGCCATGGTTAAAGCAGATGCTTGTGCATCAACGATTGAGCCGTCAGTAATTCCTTGGATAAAAAAGTCAATTTCTTCTTTGGATAGTGTCTGTGTATTGCGTTTTTTGCGAATGATTTCTTGAGGCAACATGTTAGTATCCTTTATTGATGCGTTCTAACAAATTATTTAATACCGAGCTGGCTCCAATACGAAAATGTTTAGTGTTAATCCAGTTCGGATCCATAATAGATATGGCTAGTGAGAGGTATTTCTTTGCATCTTCAAGAGTTTTGATTCCGCCGCTGGCCTTAAACCCAACATCCTTACCGCTGGCTTTTATTTCTTCAAGGATAGCATTGGCGGCTTCCGGTGTGGCGGAGATAGCTGTTTTGCCGGTTGATGTTTTGACAAAGTCTGCGCCAGCCTCAATAGCCATGCGAGTAGCTTTTTTGATGTTGTTAGTTGATTTTAGTTCGCCACTTTCAATGATAATTTTTAATGTTTTATCACCGCAAAGTTTGCGTGCTTTGGTAAGAAATTTGGTGCAGACATCGTCATTGCCGGCGAGAAGTTCTTTGTATGGCAAAACGGCATCTATTTCGTCAGCTCCTAATTTGATGGCTTGTTTGATTTCTTTTTCAAGTTGTTTGGTGTCAGAATTGCCATCCGGAAAATTTACAACAGTGGCAATTTTTATATTATTTTTGATTTCATGAAGTGCAGTGGCAATAAATTCAGGATAAACACAAACGGCAGCTGTTGACCCGTAAGGAGTGTTTGCTCGGTTGCAAAGATCCTTGATTGTTTCTTTAGTATCGTCGCGATTTAATGATGTTAAATCCAGTAAACGAATAAGTATCTTGGCAGCTTCGATATCTGTCATGTTACATGTCCTCCAAAACGGCTTGAATCAAGGTTTGTAAATTTTGAGTGGCTTTGTCCGCTTGTGTCAATGTTTCAGCATGTGTTTGTGGTTGAGCTTGCATTCCGGTTCCATAATTGGTGATGACGGAAACCCCCATAACTTTTATGCCTGATTGTACAGCAACAATAACTTCCGGCACGGTTGACATGCCGACAGCGTCAGCGCCAAGAATCTGAAAAGCTTTGATTTCTGCCGCGGTTTCAAAGTTTGGCCCTAATACCCAAAGATATACACCGTCATGTAGTTCTATAAGATGTTTTTGCGCCATTCGGTGTGCTTTAAGACGTAATTCTTTATTGTAGGCATCGCTCATATCGGGAAAACGAGGGCCAATACTGTCATCATTTATACCAACGAGCGGATTACGACCACTAAAGTTGATGTGGTCTGAAATCAGCATGAGTGAGCCGGGTTTGAGTTCATGTTTTAGAGAGCCGGCAGCATTGGTGACAATCAGATTTTTTACTCCAATAAGCTTATAGGCATGGATAATATCGGCAATGACGGAAGCAGGGTGTCCTTCATAAAGGTGAAAACGTCCTTGCATACATAGCACATTTTGTCCGCCAAGTTTCCCGCAAATAAGGCGACCCTGATGACCACTAACCGTACTTTGAGGAAATCCGTTGATGTCGGTATAGTTAATAATAATGGGATTTTCTATTGTATCGGCAAGAGATCCCAGTCCGCTACCAAGAATAAGAGCTGTTTGAGGAGTAAAACCTTTAAGCTTGGCTTTAAGTTGGTCGGCTAGCAGGTGTGCATTGTTCATGATTAAAACTCCTTAAAACCGGCGGGCAGAAGTTCTCCGGCAGTGGTTTCTGAAATTATACCGTTTTTATCAGCCAGATAAATCGGTGTGTTTTTATTGCTAAATTCAGCAATGCGTTGACGGCAAGCACCGCATGGAGAAATTAAGGTTTTAGAATCTGCATAGATAAGAATTGCAGATATTCTTTTGCTTCCTCCCGCTATCATGGCGGATATAGCTCCGGTTTCGGCACAAGTGCCAACAGGATAAGAAACGTTTTCGACATTGCAACCTGCATAAAATTTGCCGTCTTCGCTTTCTATAGCTGCTCCAACAGCAAAGTGCGAATAAGGACAATAGGCATTAGATGCAGCGGTTTGAGCCATAGATAAAAGTTTTTGCTGATTATTCATATCTTGCCTTTGGTTGTTAAAAGTTTTATTAATTATTATGACTTTATAATAATTGTAGTTTAGGATAAAAGTAAAGAATATTTACAGCTCATGCAATAATTGTTGAGGAGAAAGAGCGTGAAAAAAATTATCTTATTGGTGTTGGGATTAATTGTTGTCGGAGTTATAGGCACGCTTATTTATATTTCTTCAATAGATTGGAATGAGCATAAGGATAAATTGTCTGAGCAGTTCTATGAAATGACCGGTCGAAAAATTGTTTTTGGTGGTCAGGTGTCGTTGACGTTTATGCCTTATCCGTCATTGACGGCAGAAAATGTTAAAATTCTTAATCCTCAAAATATGCAGGCTAAGCCGTTGGTAGAAGTAAAAAAATTAGTGGCGGAATTATCTTCGCGGCCGTTGTTGTCCGGTATTTTTGAAGTTCGTAGAATGGTTCTTGAGCGTCCGCAGATTAATGTGGAGTTGCAAGATGACGGTATTCTTAATTGGCAATCCGTTGAAAGTGCCGAGGCTCCAAAGGCTGAAATATCTTTAAACAGTGTCAGTCTTGAGAATGCAACGGTTTTGTTTGAAGATGCGGGGCGTAATATAAATTTGCAAATTGATGATTTGAGCGGAGAAATTGTTGCTCAGAGTTTATATGGTCCGTATCGAATGGAAGGAAATTATATTAAAGACGGTAATCCGCAGGGCTTTGCAATATCTGTCGGTAAATTGTCAGATAGTTTTGCAACATCATTGAATTTGGTGTTTACGCATCCGGTTTCCAAAAGTTATGTACGGTTTGACGGAAGTTTTATGCTGAAAAATAAAGTTATCAACGGTAATACGATTTTTGAATCTACAAAACTGAAAGACTTTTTTAAGGCTAATTGGCCAGATATGAATTTTGATAAAGAATATGATTATCCATTGGCTTTAACCTTTGATACAGCGTTAAACGAACGTCAGCTTAATCTGTCTAATATTGTGGTAAAATACGGTGATACACAAGGTGCCGGAAATATGCAAATTCCGCTCAATGACGGTGTTTTTGGTGCCGGAGAGGACGGAATAAAACCTCGTGTCGATCTGGCTTTTAATTTTACAGATTTCAATCTGGATCCTTTAGTTTATACTTTTCGAAATTTGTTAGACCATTATAAGGGAGACGGTGTTTATGCTCCGGAATTGCCTTTTGATGTTTTGGCAGATATAAAATCTATGCGGACACGTTATGATGGTCAGGCCGTTAAAAATTTTGAAACAAGTTTTGATATTATTGAAAATATTGTTACGATTAATAATATATCGGCGGTTCTTCCGGGAGATACCGATATTAAACTAAAAGGTAATATTTCGGCTTATGAAGGTAAACCTTTTTATAACATGGATGCTTCTTTTCAGTCGGTTGATATTTTGAAAACACTAAACTGGGCAGGAATCAAGCCTGCTGTCAGTATGGCTTCTACTTATAAAAAAGCCGTTGGTTCGGCTAAACTCTCGGGAACACTTGAGAAAATTCAGATTTCTCCGTTTAGTATCAATATTGATAAAAGCTCTTTTTCAGGTGAGGCTGGTTTTAAACTTATGGGGCGACCTGATTTTATGTTAGTACTGAATGCCGATACAATTAATTTTGATAACTATATAAGCTCTTTGCCGGTTGAAGAAAAAAACAAATCTTGGGCAGAGAGAATGCAATATCGCTTTTCTAAGCTTGGAATCTTTAATGATTTTGATATGCAAATTACAGCAAAAATCGATTTGGGTATTTATGAAAGTTTGCCTTTTGAAAAAATAGATTTTGATGCTGTTTTACTTAATGGCAAAATGGATATAAACAAATTGTCAATTAACTCTGTGGCGAATGCTGCTTTGAATGTGAATGGCCAAGTGTCAGGTTTTGGCAGCGTCCCTAATTTTAATGAGCTTAATTATTCAATTAAGACGGATAATGCTTCGGCTTTTATTAATAAGTTGGAGTTAAAAACTCCGGATATTGATTTTGAAAAATTAAGTCGACTGAATGCACAAGGCGTTTTGAGCGGGGATATGCGTCATTTTGCGCTCAATTTGCAAAGCAATCTGAATGAATTGTCTGTAGACTATCAAGGTGATGTTGCAGAAGAAAATGAGCAATTGCAATTAAATGGAGATTTGTTGGTTAAACATCCTGATTTTGGTAAAATGTTGGAAAATTTAAATTCTTCTTATTTGCCGCAAGGGCAAGCAATGGGACTTTTTAATTTGCGTTCAAAAATCAGTGGGAGTAAACAGCAGTTTAAGTTAGATATTGAAGAAGCTAATATCGGTTATAATACATTTAATGGCTCGGTTAATTATGAGCAACTTGAGGGACGGCCTCATATTATTGCGGATATGAATATTAATAAGTTTGAATTTGAGCGTTTCCTTAATAAGAACGTAAGTTCTTCTAACCGCATGATGATGAAGCCGGAGAAAACAGAGGTTGTTGAGTTTTTGAGTAAACCGATATGGAGTGAAGATAAGATAAATTATGAATTTTATAATAAATTTGACTTAAACGGTCATTTTTCGGTGCAAGATTTGTCTTATTACGGATCTCATCTTCAAGATGCTTCATTAGGAATATCGTTGCTTGGCGGGATGTTGGATGTTCAGGAATTGCGTGGTAATGTAGGAAAAGGTAGCGCAGAAATTACCGGTAGTTTAAAAATGTTTGATAATCCGCAACTCAATATTTTGGCCGTATTAAATAATATTGATATTATGCCGTTTGGTTGGAGTGGTAAGATATATGGTTTTAACAAAGGTAATTTGAATTCTAAGATAACTTTGGAAGGAGGAGCTGAAAGTCAGAAAAATTTTGTTACAACTGTTAAAGGAAGCGGTAATTTCAATTTTTCTGATCTTAGTGTTAAAGGATGGAATTTGGCTGCTAATTTAGATGATATAAAGAAACGTGAAAATTCTGAAGGTTTGGTACAAATAATCAAAGATAATCTGACTGTTGGAAATTCTGTTTTTAATACTTTTAGTGGCGATTTTTCTTTAGATAAAGGCGTTTATACTCTAAGTAATGCAGTTATGAAAGGTAACGGAGCAGAGGTTAAAGTTTATGGCGGCGGTTCTTTGGAACCGTGGGATATGAATATGACATTTGATGTTAAGTATGATGAAATTAAGCATTTGCCCGGATACAGCTTTAGTCTGAAGGGGGCAACTAATGCACCTTTATTAGATGTTAATATAAGTGCTTTGTTCAATCTTTATAAAAGTCGCCAAGATAAAATAGATAATGATATGAGAATTGCTCGTGAAGCAGAAGAAAACCGGATAAAACTTTTGGTGGAAGAGCAAAAAAATGTTGCTAATAATATTGTGACTGAGATTCGACGGGAGATTGACGGAAATATTATTGAAAAATCTAAAAATGTATATAGTCAAGACACAATCTATAAATATGATGCTTTGCGTCAGAAAGCCGGACAAGTTGCGGCAGATTTGGTTGAAAAAGTAAATTTTGACAATTCTACGGAAGTTAATGATGAGCTGATTGCCGAGCTTAAGAAATATAATCAGCAGGGTACTGCTGAATTAGAAAAACTAAAACAGGAAGTTAAAAAGATTTATCTTGATGATATTAAGAAAAACATTGAGGGTGTTTATGCTCAAATTGTCGGTGAAGTAAATGCGTCTAAGCAAGTATTGTTTCGTTATAATACTGCGCGTGATGGTTTTTCTTCACGATTGGCTTCTATTGAAACAGAATACAATCTTGATGATGATATAAATATGCAGGGGTGGGATAACTTTATCAAAGATAAATCTGCCGGTTTTGAGCCTGACAGTTTAAAAATGTTGGATGAAAAAAATGAAATTTTGAGTTCTGTAGATGAAGCAGAAGTAACAGCGTATAATCGTGATGGTAACGATTTACTTTCCGGCTTGAAAACAGATGTTGCCAGTATGGAAGAAACTTTAGAAGAGATGCGTAAATACGCTGAGGAAAAGGTTCAAGTTGCAGAAGAAGCTTATAACAAAAAGCTACGTCAGGCGGAGGTAAAACGCAAAGTTGAAGAGAATAAAGGGTCTATCAGTATCAAAAAAAGCGGGCGAGTAGTTGAAGTTGTTCGCGATATTGAAGATATTGAAAAAGCCGAAGAATTAGTTGAAGATAAAGAAATTAAAGTTTTGGATTTTTCTCGTCCTCGAAAACGAATTAATAAATCGGTATCGCAAAGTTCCGGAAATGTAGTGAAAAAAGGTAGGGGAAAAGTCAATTAAGGTTGAGAAAACTTTTTTTTGTGGTATATTGAGGGCATAATAAAGCTAATATTATTCGGAGTTGAAAAATGTCTAGAAAACCAGAGGTTTGTATTCTTCCTGTTGCCGGCTTGTCCACTCGCAATCTTCCCGCAACCAAAGCATTGCATAAAGGATTTTTGACGCTTCACAGTAAGCCGATTATTCAGTATGCGGTGGATGCTTGTGCAGAAATCGGTATTAAGGAAATTGTTTTTATTTATAGTGATCAATCTTGTAAACATCTTTTTGAAACGCATTTTTCTCCATATCCTTGGCTTGAGAAACACCTAAAAGAAAAAAATAAATTCGATTTATTGAAAGTTGTTCAAGATATTATTCCTGAGGGAATGAAATTTTCTTTTGCAGAACAGTCTGAACCCAAAGGAAACGGACATGCCGTTCTTATGGCTAAAGATATTGTCGGTAATCGTGATTTTGTTGTTATGTGGCCGGATGATGTTTATGTAAATATTCACAAGGGCAAAGGTATCTTAGCTCAACTTTTGGAAGTATATGAACAAGAAGGCGGCATGGTTGAGAATATTATGGAATTTCCTCGTGAACAGATGGTCCGTTACGGAGCTTTGATAGGAGCTGTTCGTGATGGACGTATTGTTCATGCTAAAGGTAAAATTGAAAAACCGGCTTTAGAAGATGTTCCTTCTAATTATGCCAGTATGGGACCGTATATTCTTCCTAATGAAATTATGGATATTTTACCGGAAGTTCGTAAAGGAAATAACGGCGAAATTAATTTGGCAGATGCGATGGGTTTAGCAGCTGAACGCGGGATGAAATTGACCGGAGTTCTTTGCGATACGCTTCGTTTTGATTGCGGTACCAATAAAGACTTGGAAAAATCCAATCTTAAGTTGACGCTTATGGAAGATCCTGAAATGAGGGGATATTGCAAAGACTTGTTGGATACTATGTTGGTATAAAGAGATACTGTCTTTTATATTTGTACAAAATGAACCCCGCTTGATAAAGCGGGGTTATCTTTTTTATTAATCCTTATGGCGGAAAGTAATGCGTCCTTTAGTTAAATCATAAGGAGTCATTTCGATGTCTACTTTGTCACCCACCATAACTCTGATGCGGAATTTTCGCATTTTTCCGGCAGTATGGGCTAAAATCTCAACACCGTTTTCCAGTTTGACGCGAAACATGGCATTGGGTAGTTTTTCGACAACCTCGCCGGTGAGTTCCAGTAACTCTTCTTTACTCATAAAAAAATCCTTTGTTTTGTTGTTTTGTGCATATTAATAAACCGATAATCTCTATTTTGCAAGATTTTTTATTTTAGGAAATGACAAACTAAAAATGCTACCTTGGCCGACTTGGCTTTTTACACTAATGGTGCCCCCGGCTTTTTCGACAATAGTTTTAGATATGGAAAGTCCTAATCCGTTGCCTTTGTTTCCTCCATCTATTCCGTTGGAGAAAAAAGGATCGAAAATACGATTTAAATCTTGTTTGGGGATTCCGATGCCTGTATCAGCAAAATCTATACGGATATTCTTTTTATTGTTGTGTAAAGTAATATTAATACCGCCATCTCCATCAATAGCTTTTAAGGCATTAAGAATGAGATTTATGGCAACCATTTTAAAATCTGTTTCATTGCCGTTGATAAATATCTCTTCATCTGGATGTTCAAATTTTATGACAATACCTTTGCTTTTGGCTTCAAAATCAAGCAAACTTATTACATCATCAATACTGGCGATGCAATTTGTTGCAGTGATGTCAGAGGATGATCCTCTTGTTAGTTTAAGTAAACGCTCCGGAACGCTTATGCAATTTATAAGTTCTGAAAGGATTGTGTTGAGAAGCTTTTTATCTTCGGCAGAATCTGCTTTATCTTGATAAAACTTAGCAAGAAAATGTTCAACAATCATACGCAGTGCGCCTAGCTGATTTTTCATCTCGTGAGCAATGGAAGTTGATAAAAATCCTAAAGATGACAATTTTTGTTGATGAGAGAAATTGATGTCATCGCTCAGGTCGCGAATTGATTCAACAATGTAATCTTTTTTGCCATAATGGGTAAGCGGGGCAGCGTTAATTGAAAGATGGCGATCAGGGTGTTGGCAAAATTGCTGTACAACGCGAATTTTTTTTTGTTTGTTTTGTAAAATAGCGTGTAACGGGCAATGATGAGTTTTTTCATTGCAGGGGTGTTTTAGGTGTTGCGAAGCTTCATAGCATTTTAGTTTTTTATTTTTATCGCTACCGATTTGTTTATAATACGCTTGATTTGCAATGATTATATTATAATTTTTATCAATAACGCGTATGCCGTCAGGAATACTGTCAATTAATGCCTGTAAAAAGGCTTCTTTGTCTTTAACTTCATGAATAACTGTTTCTAAATTATCCAACATTTGATTGAAAGTTTTGATCAAATTATCAAGTTCGTCGCGAAAATACACCGATTGAGATGTGTCTATGCGTATTTTTAAATTACCCTTGGAAACAGCTTCGGAAACGTTGGATATGCGATTAATTGGCGTTAAAACCCAACGGCTAATTAGGTATCCTACTAAAATGATAGTAATAAATAGTAGTATTGAACTAATGCCAAAAATCTGCAAGCTGGTTTGAATGGCTTGATAACGTTCATCAAAACTTTGGTTTATTTTAGCCAATTGCTCTTTACGATTTGAAAGCTCGGTAAGTTGACTTTTTTCGGATGCAAAAATAGTATGTTTAATATTTTCATCAATTTTGATATTGGGATTATCCGTAATTATGTTGCGGAAATCTTTAATCATATTAATGTTTCGATACAGCAAATCTATATATTGTTGATTTCTTTGAATGCTATACAGTTGTTCTTCTTGAATTTTGTTGCCGTAGACCATATAAAAAGTGGCGACAAAGATAAATGATGTAATAAAAAACAAAAATAGGATGCTGTAAATAATTTTTTTGTTAATGCTTACAAACATGGCAATAATCCCAAAGAATTTGTTAGGTAATATTTAATAATATACTGCTAAAATATTTCTAAATGTTAAAGAGAGCGAAAAATGTTAAACAAGAATATGTTAACTGAAATTGAGGGACTTCTTACTGGGGACGAGTGGAATGATGATAATTCAGCTTTTATCCGAAGAGGTGAGTATAAAGGTCAGCAAATGTGGCTAATTTGCAACGCCGAAGGTGAAAGAATAGCTGCTACCGATAATCGTGATTTTGCATTTATTGTTGCCAAGCAAAATGATATGGAGCCGTATAGTGTTCACTAAGTTGAAGGTTAAATAACACTTCGTCTAGAGCAAAAACTGCAAAATAGAGAAAATTCTTGTACTTCTTTGTGCATTAAAATTTTTTATTTTTTATACAAACAACCCCGCCTAGGCGGGGTTGTTTGTTTATTCATTATTTAATAATGCAAAAAGCTCAATCGGTTTATAGATTTGTCGCAATTTTTGACATAATGTTTCATCTTTAAGAATGCGCGACAATTTTGCTAAAGCAGTTAAATGATCCGCGCCGTTTCCTTCCGGAGAAAGTAATGCAAATACCAAATCTACCGGTTTGCCGTCAATTGCATCAAAATCAAGAGAACCTGATGGTTTTGCAAAAAAAGCGTAAGCCCTGTCAAGGCCGTCAAAACGTCCATGAGGAAGCGCTGTTCCGCCACCGAATCCGGTCGAACCGAGATTTTCTCTTTCAAGCAGGGTATCAAAAATAGTGCGTTCGTCCAAACCTGTTAATGTAGCGGCATGCGATGACAGCTCTTGTAGAAACTCACGCTTGGAATTTGATTTAATGCCGATAAAGATATTTTTCTCGGTCATTATGTCTGCAATATTCATAATAAAAGCCTTTTGCCTGTTGGTTTAATTATTCTTTGGGTTCTACCCAGCCGATATTACCATCTTTGCGACGGTATACCATATTGAATTTATTGTTGGCGACGTTTTTGAACATTAAAGCGCCTTCATTGTTGAGATCCATATACATAACAGCCTCAGAAACTGAGCATACAGGAATGTTTGCTTCAAGTTCGGCAATGGTAATAGGTGCATCGGCAATTTCAACTTCTTCTGCGTTTTCATCAATTGTGAAAACCGCCTCATTAGCAATTTCTGCTAAGCCACTTTTACCTTTGTGATCATTTAATCTGGTTTTGTGACGACGCAGGCGAGTGGCAATGTGTTCATTTGCTGCATCAAAAGCCGAATAAGGATCTCCAGCTGTGCCGGTGCCTTTGAGGATAATGTTTTTCGCAGGATGAACCGTAACTTCAGCAACAAAGTTATCTTTTTCTTTGTTGAAAACAACGTTACAACTGACCGGTGCCGGAAAATATTTGTTTACAGCGTTTAAAACATTTTCTTCAACATGTTGACGAAGTCTTTCGCCGATGTCGACTTGATTTCCAGATAATGTAATTTTCATAATTCTTCCTTGCAAAAATATAATTAGAGTTTTGAAGCCTTGAATTTGCTTAAAATTAGGCATTCATGCGGTTTAACAGAAATACAATTTTATTTTAATAAAGTCAATATAAAAGTCAAGTAAGACAATGCTTTTACGCACGTTTTTGACGCTTGCGTTCGGCAGAAGTCGGTAGTTTTAGGGCTTCACGGTATTTGGCAACGGTGCGTCGTGCAATTTTAATTCCTTCGTTGGCTAGCAAATTAACGATATTGTCATCAGAAAGGATGTTGTCAGAAGTTTCGTTATCAATAAGTTGTTTTATTTTGTGTTTGATTGCAATTGTGGACGTTTCTTCATTGCCGACGTAACTTCCGGCAGCTTGTGAGAAGAAAAATTTTAATTCAAAAATACCTAGCGGAGTGTGCATATATTTATGGTTTGTTACTCGGCTGATTGTACTTTCGTGCATTTCAAGATTATAGGCAATGTCTTTGAGGCTTAATGGTCTGAGAAAATTTATTCCCTTTTCAAAAAAGTCGAATTGGTGTTTTATAATTTCTTCACTGACGCGAAGAATGGTTTCTGCTCTTTGGTGCATGGCTTTAATCAAAAAATTGGCATGACTCAAATTTTCTTTTAAAAAACGTTTGGATGATTTATCGCGGTTAATGATGTCACTATAATAAGCATGATTTATTAATAAGCGTGGTAATGACATATTGTTCAATTCGACACGATAATTTCCGGCGGCATTCCTTTTTACAAAAATATCTGGAATAACGTAGGAGGTAATGTCGTTATTATAGTCAGCAAGGGGCTTGGGATTTAGTGATTTTAGCTTACGAAGCAAGTTGTTGAAATCTTCTGCACTTATATTGCAGATTTTTAGAAGATCTTTTGTACGATGTTCTGCCAAAAGTTCAAGATTGTCCAGTAATAGAGCGATAGTTGGGTCGAGGTGATTTTGATTTTGGAGCTGAATGGTCAGACATTCTTTTAAGTTTTGAGCGAATATGCCGTCAGGTTCAAAAGTTTTCATCTTTTTTAGGACTTTTTGTACTTCGGTTTCTGTGGTTTGTAAACGTGTGGCTATCTTTTTGGTATCGCCACGAAAATAACCGGCATTGTCAAGTTCTTCGCTAAGTATATGAGCAATAATTTTATGGCGTGAAGATGTGAAATTAATGTCAATTTGCTGCTCTATCAAAGAATAAACAGAAGTTGTATCCGCCAGTCGTTTTTCACAATAATCAAAGTCTTCGGTGAGATGATGCTCTTTGCTGTGATTGTAATCATTCCAATTATAGCTTGTTTCTTCATAACCAACGCTGTCGCTACCAAAATCCTCAAAATTAGAATCGTAATCTATGTTATCAGGGGCAAAATCTTCTTCTGATTTATCCGTGCTATTATCATAATCGTCAATAGTTTGAGGAAGAGAAATACTGTCATTTGAGATAATGGTTTCTTCACGCTCAAGCAGGGGATTTTGGTTGATTTCTTGTTCAATAATTTCAGAAAGTTCTAAGTTGGACATTTGCAACAGATTAATTGCCTGACGCAATTGCGGTGTCATTAACAGAGATTGGGACTGCCGTATTTCCAGCTTGGGCGCAATAGCCATCGCAATATCCTAACAGCTGTTTGTTTTACATCGAAAAATTATCGCCAAGATAGACTTTACGTACCTCTTTGTTGGCAACAATTTCTTCCGGACTTCCTTCCATTAGCACTGTGCCTCCGTGAAGAATGTATGCACGATCTGTAATGTCTAAAGTTTCGCGAACGTTATGGTCGGTAATTAAAACTCCCAGACCACGGTGTTTTAGTTGTGATACAAGATTGCGAATCTCTCCTACGGCAATCGGATCAATACCGGCCAGTGGTTCGTCTAATAAAATATAATGTGGTTGGCTGGCTAGAGCGCGCGCAATTTCTAAGCGACGACGTTCACCGCCCGATAGAGCCAAAGCAGGACTTTTGCGCAAGTGAGCTATAGAAAATTCGCTCAAAAGTTCTTCAAGCATATCTTCTCGTTTGCTTTCATCTTCAATTACAATTTCGAGAATAGATTTAATATTATCTTCAACACTTAATGTGCGAAAAATAGAAGCTTCTTGAGGAAGATAGCCAATACCCATGCGGGCGCGACGATACATCGGTAAATCGGTAATATCTTGTCCGTCAATATGCACATCACCATAATCAGGAGTGATTAATCCGGTAACGCAATAAAAACAGGTGGTTTTTCCTGCTCCGTTTGGCCCTAACAGACCGACAGCTTCTCCGCGGCGGACGTTTAAGGAAACATTACGTAATACCGGACGATTTTTGTATTTTTTGCCGATATTGAATATTTCCAGTTTTGAGTCGGTTGAGAAAGTGTTTGTCATATTATTTCTTTTCCTTAAAAATGCCGTGGACACGTTTTTGTGGCGAAGTCGATATAAGCTTGCTGATTCCCGTATTGAGGTTTGTTTCGGCTTTATCTCCTTGGAGAATGTTGCCTTGTTGATTGATTGTGACATTATCAAAAAGCTTTATTAATCCTTTTTGCGGCAAATAAGTTCCTTTATCTGCAGTGACGGTTGCGTTATTTGTGACAATTTTGACGTTGTTAAATACGTCTACCTTATCAAGAGTTAAATTTTGTGATTTTTTATTATTTTTTTTGAAATCAGCAACCATCTTATCTGCGTATAAGGTGTTTTTGTCTTTGTCAGTGGCTGTAACATTACCAAGAGCGATGGCTTTTTGTTGATTGGGGTAATAAATGATGCGCTCTTCGGCAGTAATTGTTTCGGTTCCGGTGTCTATTTGGGCCGGTTTGCCGATAAGAACAGCCTCATCTTTGATAAGGTCATAATCCAGATTATCTCCCAAGGCTTTAGCTTTGGGACTGGACATACGGACATTTCCACTAGCGGTAACACGTGAAATCTTTCCTTTGGTTGAGGCATTGGAATTGTTATAATATCCGGTTAATGTATCTGCTTGGACAGTTAGGTCTTCTTTGGTGGCAATTGCGTTGCCGATAGCAACGGTTTTTTGATCTTTTTGGTGCCATTCAACACGTTTTTCAGCCGTAATATGAATATCAGCGCTATGTGCGGATGTAACCGAAAAAAGTATCATCAATATGAGGTAGCGAGCGATGTTCATTGTTTTTTCCTTTGCAGACTTTCTTCTTTGATGGTTATTTCGGTATGACCTGTAAATGCTAAAATGGAATCCGAACCGAGTATTTCAAAGCCTTGTGATGATAAATTACCCATAAATCCTTGGGCGATAACAGGATGATTCCCATAACCTCGAGCTTGGTCAAAATTATAGAAGGCTTCGTTTGTCTTAACTGTCATGCCTTCGCTGTAAAATAGTTCCACATTTTGTTGAAGTTTTAAAATGTTAGTGTTTTGGTCAAAATAACCCACAGGAGCTTTCAGGTTGATCCATGTGGTTGGTGAAGACGGGATAATACCTTCGGGTTTTTCTAGTTTAATTAATTTAGACCCCGGTTCGGTTTCGTCAATTCTTTCTGCCAAAAAATTATTAACGCGATTGTTTTTATCGGTGATATAAAAAACAGTATTTTCAATATGCAGTTTTTCCAGTTCTCCTTTTTTGGGGCGAGTAATATCAATGTGAATATCACGGATATCATTTCGTATGCCAGGAAAAACCAGCAAAACACCAATCAGAACAGCGGCGATAACCGGAAGCAACAATTTGGCTGTTCTTACGAAGCGCGAATGCAAATTGCGCGTTCCTTCCGATTTATTATGTCGCTGTTCAGAATCGGCGTTAAAATAGGTGTCTATTTCTTTTAAATCAAGCATGAAAAGCCTAAGCTACTCCAACCCGCAAGCAATCATGAATATGGATGATGCCGATTGGCTTTTTGTCTTGAACAACAAAAAGTTGGGTAATTCCTTTGCCGGTATTATTCATTGTATTTAAAGCTTCGGCAGCCAAAACATCAGGGGCAATTACTTTGGGGTTTTGCGTCATAACGGATGATGCTTTACGCGTTAAAATGTCTGAAGACATACAACGGCGCAAATCTCCGTCTGTGATAATTCCAATCAATTCTCCTTTATCGTTAACGATGCCAACGCAACCCAACATCTTTGATGTCATGGTTAACAAGGCTTCTTGCATGGAAGCTTCTTCAACAACCAAAGGAATTTCATCTCCAGTATGCATAAGGTCGGAAACTTTTTGCAAAATTGCACCAAGTTTTCCACCTGGGTGACGTTTTTTATAATCAACCTGGGAAAAGCCTTTGCGTTCCATAAGACATACAGCTATAACATCGCCTAAAACCAAAGTTGCTGTGGTTGATGATGTCGGGGCAAGACCAAGCGGGCAAGCTTCGCCGTTATCAGGTAATTTTAGTAAAATATCGCCGGCCTTGCCGAGAGAGCTGGTAGGATTTTTGGTCATTGCAATTAAAGGAATACCATAGCGTTTGCAATAAAGAATAATATCAGATAATTCACGGGATTCACCGCCGTTAGAAATAGCCAGAACAACGTCATTTTCGGTTAACATTCCGAGGTCGCCATGACTGGCTTCTCCGGGGTGAACAAAAAAGGATGGTGTTCCGGTAGAAGCTAAAGTTGCCGCGATTTTACGGGCGATGTGTCCTGATTTTCCCATGCCGGTGACAATAACACGCCCTTTGGCATTTTGCATTAAATCAAGCGCTTCAGACAGTGAGTTATCAAGCTCTTTTTCCATGGAGCGCAAAGCTTCGACTTCTTTATCAATCGTTCGTTTTGCGCAAGATATATCGGTATTTTCTGTTGTCATAGTTTTTCCAGTTAATGTTGTGGTTATATGTTGTTGAAAATATTATTTTCTATTGGGAAAGGCAAGGATTATTTATTTGTTTTGCAAAAAATATATGATTTTTATGCCGTATACAACAAAGACATGGTTCTTTTGCTTTATGATGTTTGTAGTTGCTTTTTGGACTCAATTAGACTCAAAATGTGGCTTGGCGGTGAAAATATACAGTGAGTCGAATCAAGGGCTTATGATTTAATTATGGTTTCGAAGTTGGTTCGTTGATGATGGTTTTGGACTCAAAAAATTTTTTTTGTAAAAAAATGTTGACTTGCGGGACGGATGAATCTAGTATGCCGAGACTCAATTAAAGAGAAAACAGGGCTTTTTGTGTCATGTTACACGGCTTTAATGAGTGAAAATGTAATAATAACAAAACTTTAAGGAAATTTGTGATGCCTACAATTAATCAGTTAATTCGTAAATCACGAACACCCAAAGTGAAGAGAAACAAAGTTCCGGCTTTGAAAGCTTGCCCACAAAAACGCGGTGTTTGTACAAGGGTTTATACTACAACCCCGAAAAAACCGAACTCCGCTTTGCGTAAAGTGGCTCGCGTTCGTCTTACAAACGGCTTTGAAGTAATCAGTTATATCCCTGGTGAAGGTCATAATCTTCAAGAACACTCAGTGGTACTGATTAGAGGCGGCCGTGTAAAAGACTTACCTGGTGTTCGTTATCATATCATTCGTGGTACCTTGGATACTCAAGGTGTATCTAAACGTCGTCAACGTCGTTCTTTGTACGGCGCTAAGAGACCGAAATAAGGAGTATAGAAGATGTCACGTCGTCATACAGCTGAAAAAAGAATCGTACTGCCTGATGCCAAATTCGGTGATAAGGTAGTCGCAAAATTTATTAATAATGTTATGGAGCATGGTAAGAAAGCCGTTGCCGAAAAAATTGTTTATTCGGCTTTTGATATTATTGCTGCCAAGACAAAACAAGATGCTTTGAAGGTTTTTGCCGAAGCTATTGAAAATGTTAAGCCTTTGGTGGAAGTTAAATCTCGTCGCGTTGGCGGTGCTACATATCAAGTACCGATGGAAGTTCGTGCTGACCGCCGTCAGGCATTGGCTATTCGTTGGATTATTGATGCCGCTAAGAAACGTTCGGAAACCACTATGACAGAAAAGCTGGCTAACGAATTGTTAGACGCTGTTGCCAATAAGGGTTCTGCCGTTAAGAAGCGTGAAGATACTCACAGAATGGCTGAAGCCAATAAGGCATTCTCCCATTATAAGTTTTAATTTTCGCTAAGGGAAAATACAATGGCTCGTACACATAAACTTGAAATGTATAGAAACATCGGTATTATGGCGCACATTGATGCTGGTAAAACCACAACAACTGAGCGTATTTTGTATTATACCGGTGTTAATCACAAAGTTGGCGAAACTCATGACGGTGCTGCCACCATGGACTGGATGGAGCAGGAACAGGAGCGTGGTATTACCATTACTTCTGCTGCAACAACTTGTTTTTGGAAAGGTCACCGCGTAAACATCATTGATACCCCCGGACACGTTGACTTCACTGTTGAAGTTGAGCGTTCTTTGCGTGTTTTGGATGGTGCTATTACCGTATTTGATTCAGTTGCCGGTGTTGAGCCGCAGTCTGAAACAGTTTGGAGACAAGCAGATAAATATGGTGTTCCTCGTATCTGTTTTTGTAACAAAATGGATCGAATCGGCGCTAACTTCTATCGTTGTTTGGATATGATCAAGGATCGTCTGGGCGCTCGTCCGATGGCTTTACAGTTGCCGATTGGTGCGGAAGATGAGTTCCAAGGTGTTGTTGATTTGCTGAATATGAATGCAATCGTTTATACCGGAAGTACTCCTGATGCTCCGATTGAAATTAAAGAAATTCCTGCCGATTTGAAAGATAAAGCAGAGCAATTTCGCGCGGAATTGATTGAAATGGCTGTTGAAGAAGATGAACAGGCAATGGAAGACTATCTTGAGGGCAAAGAAGTTTCTGTTGAAACTTTGAAGAAATGTATTCGTAAGGGTACAATTGCTCAGAGTTTTGTTCCTGTTTTCTGTGGTACAGCTTTCAAAAACAAGGGTGTTCAGCCTTTGTTGGATGCGGTTGTCGATTATTTGCCGTCTCCTTTGGATATTCCGGCAACTACCGGACTTAAGCCAGGTACAGATACTGAGATTGAGAGAAAAACCGGTGATAACGAGCCATTGGCTGCCTTGGCATTCAAGATTATGAATGACCCGTTTGTCGGTTCTTTGACGTTTACTCGTATCTATTCCGGTACAATGACTGCAGGTTCTTATATCTATAACTCCGTTAAAGATAAAAAAGAACGTGTTGGTCGTATGTTGTTGATGCATTCTAATAAGCGTGAAGACCTGAAAGAGGCTTGCGCCGGTGATATTGTTGCATTAGCAGGTTTAAAGGACACAACAACCGGTGATACTCTTTGCGATCAATCTAACCCTATTGTTTTGGAAAATATGGTATTTCCTGAACCGGTTATTGAATTGGCTGTTGAACCTAAGACTAAAGCCGATGTCGAAAAAATGGGGCTTGCATTATCTCGCTTGGCAATGGAAGATCCTTCTTTCAAGGTATCGTCTGATCCAGATAGTGGTCAAACCATTATTAAAGGTATGGGCGAATTGCACTTGGAAATCATTGTTGATCGTTTGAAACGTGAATTCAAAGTTGAATGCAATGTTGGTGAACCTCAAGTGGCTTACCGTGAAACCATTACTAAACCTTGTGATATTGAATATACGCATAAGAAACAGTCTGGTGGTGCCGGTCAGTTTGCTAAAGTTAAAATCAAATTTGAGCCGATTGAAGGTTATAACGGATTTGAATTTGAAAATACCGTTGTCGGTGGTAATGTTCCTAAAGAATATATCCCCGGTGTTGAAAAAGGTTTGCGTTCCGCTATGGATGCCGGTGTGATAGCCGGATATCCGGTTACCGGTGTTAAATGTAATCTTTATGATGGTGCTTATCACGAGGTTGACTCTAACGTTATGTGTTTTGAAATTGCTGCCCGTGCAGCTTTCAGAGAGGGTATGCGTCAGGCTAATCCGAAATTGTTAGAGCCGATTATGAAAGTTGAGGTTGTTACTCCGGAAGAATATATGGGTGACATCATCGGTGATTTGAACTCTCGTCGCGGTTTGGTCAATGGTATGGATCAGCGTGCCAATGCAAGAGTTATTGATGCACATGTTCCTTTGGCAAATATGTTCGGTTATGTTAATACATTGCGTTCATTGTCACAAGGTCGTGCTCAGTTCTCTATGGTATTTGATCATTATGCTGAAGTACCTAAAGATGTAGCTGACAAGGTTAAAGCCAAAAACGCATAAAATGATTCTAGCGGGCACCTAGAGGCGCGATGCGGTGCTCGAAACTAACGTACTTCCATGTACGCTTGAGTTTCTGCGCTCCTCGTCGCACCTCTGTCTGCCTCGTTATAATCATTTTAATTTTAAATTTTTTTAATTTAACAACAAAACTAATTTTATTGGAGTAAATCTAAATGGCAAAAGAGAAGTTTGAGCGTAATAAGCCGCACTGCAATATCGGCACGATAGGTCACGTAGACCACGGTAAGACGACATTGACAGCGGCAATTACAAAAGTATTGGCAGAGAAGGGCGGAGCAAGCTTTACGGCATATGATCAGATTGATAAAGCCCCAGAAGAGAAGGCACGCGGAATTACCATTTCAACATCTCACGT
>JAFTLF010000075.1 GCA_017452885.1 Alphaproteobacteria bacterium | reverse complement strand
GCAAGTTACCTGAGTAAATTGAAGAACATCCGGTAGCGTTGGCAACAACCATACGATCACCGAACAATTGGGTTAACAATTTGACATACGGAGTTTCGCCACAACCTGCACAAGCACCAGAGAATTCAAATAAAGGCTGAATCATCTGTGTGGTTTTCGGTAGGTTTTTAGAAACTTCGGTTCTCTTTACATAAGGCAAAGTTTCGAAGAATTTCCAGTTAGCAACTTCTGCATCAAGGTGATTTTCAATGTGATCCATGTTGATTGCTTTGAGTTCCGGATTGGCTTTGTTCTTAGCTGGGCAAGCTGAAGTACAAATGCCGCAACCGGTACAATCTTCCGGTGAAATTTGTAGGATAAATTGTTTACCGGCAAATTCTTTACCTTTGTATGCTGCGCGTTTGAGGGTCGTAGGAGCATTTTTAAGCTCTTCATCAGATGCTACTTTCATACGTATAACGCCATGCGGGCAAACCAAAGAGCATTTGCCGCATTGAATACATGTTTCAGAATCCCAAACCGGAATTTCTGTTGCAATGCAACGTTTTTCATATTGGGTAGTGCCTGTTGGCCAAGTACCGTCAACAACGTCTTTGAAAGCAGATACCGGAAGTTCATTACCACGGTCAGCAATGATTTCGGCAGTAAGCTTTTTGACAAACTCAGGAGCATTAGCCGGAACAGGAGCAGACATACTCAGTTCGGAAGTGGCTTGTGCCGGAACGTCAACTTTGTAGAGATGCTCAAGAGAAGCATCAACAGCTTCAAAGTTCTTTTGAACAATTGCATCACCTTTTTTGCTGTAGGTTTTTTTGATGGCATTTTTAATCTGAGCAATAGCTTCATCTTTAGGCAGAATATTGGAAATTGCAAAGAAACAGGTTTGCATTACGGTGTTAATACGCTGACCCATGCCGGTTTTGCGAGCAACATCAACAGCATTAATGACGTAGAAATTCAATTTCTTATCAATAATTGTTTGTTGAACTTCGCGTGGCAAATGATTCCAAACCTCATTACCTTCATAAGGAGCGTTGAGAAGGAAAGTTGCTCCCGGTTTGGCAATTTTCAAAATATCGACCTTGCGCATGAATGGGAACTGGTGACAAGCAACAAAGTCGGCTTTGCTGACCAAATAAGCCGATTTAATCGGATTGTCAGAGAAACGCAGGTGAGATGTTGTCATGGAACCAGATTTACGAGAATCGTATACGAAGTATCCCTGACCATATTTACCGGCATCTTCAGCAATAATTTTGATTGAGTTTTTATTAGCACCAACGGTACCATCAGCACCAAGGCCGAAAAATACTGCACGTACAACATCTTTAGGTTCTGTATCAATAGAATCATCAAAAGGTAAAGAAGTATTGTTTACGTCATCGTTGATACCAACAGAGAAACTGTTGATTGATTGAGCGCTGCTACCGTTTTCGAAAACAGCTTTAACCATGCCGGGGGTAAATTCTTTTGAAGACAAACCATAGCGTCCGCCGAGAATTTTGGGCATAGATGTAAGCTCGCCACGGGCAAAAGCCTGACTCAATGTAGCAACAACATCGAGGTACAAAGGCTCACCGGTAGAACCAGACTCTTTGGTTCTATCCAAAACAGATACGGTTTTAACAGTTTTGGGTAGAACTTTGAGGAAAGATTTCTCTGGGAAAGGACGATAGAGGTGTACTTTCATAACACCCAATTTTGCGCCATTAGCGTTGAGGTAGGTAATGGCTTCTTCAACTGTTTCTGCGCCGGAACCCATAATTACGATAACCTGCTCAGCATCAGCAGCACCGAAGTAATCAACTACATTATAGCTACGGCCTGAAATTTTAGCAAATTTGTTCATTTCTTCCTGAACAATGTCTTCTACTTTTTTGTAGAAGGGGTTAGAAGCTTCACGACCTTGGAAGAATACGTCGGGGTTCTGAGCTGTACCGCGAATAACCGGTGCTTCAGGACGGAGAGCATTTTTGGCATTGAAGGTATAATCAACACCTTCAAGCATTGCTTTCAAGTCATCGTCAGAAAGTAATTTGATTTTTTTGATTTCGTGAGAAGTGCGGAAACCATCAAAGAAGTGCATAAATGGAACACGGGCGCGCAAAGTAGATGTTTGTGCAATGGCGGCCATATCATGAGCTTCTTGAACAGAGTTGGAAGCCAACATGGCAAAACCAGTCTGGCGGCAACCCATAACGTCAGTGTGATCACCGAAAATTGACAGAGCATGATAAGCCAAAGAACGAGCCGCAACGTGCATAACAAACGGAGATAATTCACCGGCAATTTTGTACATATTGGGGATCATCAACAACAAGCCTTGAGAAGCTGTAAAAGTAGTGGTTAAAGCTCCGGCCTGAATTGAACCGTGGCAAGCGCCTGCGGCACCAGCTTCTGACTGCATTTCCTGAACTTCAGGAACAACGCCCCAAATATTTTTCTGTTTGGCGGCAGACCAAGCGTCAGCCCATTCACCCATCGGAGATGATGGAGTAATCGGGTAGATGACGCAGACTTCATTCATGCGGTGGGCAACGGAAGCAGCGGCTTCGTTACCATCCATCATTTTCATTTTAACTTCTGACATAATGTATCCTTAAGTTAACGTTAACGTAAAAAGGCCTCAGATTAGACGGTTTTATGCCTGATCTGCCGGCCTTCGGTTTTTATATAGAATCTTTCTGCGCGTTTTATAGCATATTCTTTTTTTAAAGACTAGAAAAAAATGTTGAATTTGTTGATGTTTTTTTATTGAAGAGGCGAAAATAGTTCTTTATAGTATGGGGTGTATGGACTATTAAATTATGGAGAATACAATGAATAAAATTTTAGGAATTGTGGTTGCTGCTTTGACGGTTATATATGGCGTAAATGCTATGGCATGGGATATTGCAGAAGCGGCTAACAAAATTCAGAGTGCTGCTGATAAAGCCAGTGCTAAAATTGATGAGGCAAAGTTAAAAAATAATGCTAAGTCCGAGGCTTATAAAGCAGATTTGGAAGAAAAAATAGCGGTTCTAAAAGCTAAAATTGAAAAATGGCAAGCTAGTGATGATGCAAAATCTTCCGAAAA
Source organism: Alphaproteobacteria bacterium (assembly GCA_017452885.1). GTDB lineage: Bacteria > Pseudomonadota > Alphaproteobacteria > RF32 > CAG-239 > CAZU01. Next base: position 7,127 of record JAFTLF010000075.1, on the reverse strand, counting down.
ATTAGCTGCAATTGCTGAAGCTAAAGCCAGTATAGAACGTTTGAAGGCAAAACTGAAGGCATTGGCTGAATAAATTTTGGTTTACTAAAAGTTGAAAACCTCTGAAAATGCTTTTCAGAGGTTTTTTTTGGGGTTAATTTAATAAAATATTGCGTTGCATTAAGCAATACTTAATAGTAATAGTATAAAAATATCAAAGAATAATTTATGAGGACTTTTTTATGTTTTTTATTCTTATTGCTTTTTTAGCTCCGGCGTTTGGTGCAACCGCTTGTATTATTGAAAGTCGTTTATCAAATTGTACGTTTAAACGTCAAACGACCATGATTTTTTATATTTCTTTGATGAATTGTGTGTTCTTACCTTTGGTGTTTTTGTTTGGAATGCCTAGTGTGCCAACATGGCAAGCACTATTATGTTATACCGGTTTGGCATTAATTGATGTTTTGTATCTTTATCCATTTTATACGGCACTCAAAGTTATTGACAGTTCTATTGTAGCTGCATTGTTTTCGCTGGGACAAATTACTATTCCATTGATGTCTTTTTTGTTCTTGGGGGAAGTTTTGAGCTTGACTCAATATATCGGGTTTATGGTTATTATCATGGCATCGGTAGCATTAAGTATTAAAGGTACAAGAATTCCCAAGCTTAGTCGTGCTTTTTATTATATGGTTTTGGCTTCATTATTACGCGCTGTATACGCTATTTTGGAAAAATATGTGCTGATAGATGATGGTAATTGGGTTAATATGGCTGTTTATCCGTGTTTGATTTCCGGATTTATTCCTTTGTTCTTTCTAATGCGCCCTAAATGGCGAAAAGATATTGTTAAGAATTTTCCCCCTTATTTAAATAAGTTCAAAATATTCGCTATTAATCAATTTATTTGCTTTTTAGAAATTATGGCGCAGGTGTACGGAATGTCCGGTTTATCACCAGTGGTTAGTTCTTCTATCGGTGCGATGGAACCGATATTCTTGCTCGGTTTTTGTTATTTTATGCTTAAGAAATTTAATATTCCATTGAATGAGAAAATATCAAGACAATTGTTGATGAAAAAATTGTTCTGCTTTGTTTTGATTATTCTCGGTGTTATTTTGGTGGTTAACGAGTAAATAACAAAGTTCTTGCCAAGCTGTTTTTTTTGTATTATTCAGTAGGCATTGCGGATATAGTTCAATGGTAGAACGTGAGCTTCCCAAGCTTAGGATGCGGGTTCGATTCCCGTTATCCGCTCCACTTCAAAAGCGCCGATAAGGCGCTTTTTTGTATCACGGACGGGAATATCCCGTTTTCTGGCTCGTAAGCTCTAAAAGCAAAGCTTTTTCGCTAACTCGCTGCGGTCACTCGTTTGCTAAATTCGCGTCGCATCGTTTATACTTGCTCGCTTATTAATCAAACTTCGTCTGTCGTCAAAAAACAACCGGAGTAGCGGTTGTTTTTTATCCTTCAGCGCTCCACTTCAAAAGCGCCGATAGGGCGCTTTTTTGTATCACGGACGGGAATAGATATTTTCTCTAAAAATGAACTAATATATGTTTGATCACAATATTGTTGCTGGGGGTTGACAAAATTATGTTTGTTAAATATATTCCGACCCACTTATATATTTTTCTGCATTTACTTTGAAGAAACATGTAAAATACAATATATTGTCAAACATTAAAAATATTATTCTATGCGTGGAATGTATTCACAAGAGAGAGAATTCATCAAGTGCGCTGTTTTCTCTCGGGTAGCCGAATATTTATTTGATAATCGACTACAACAGGAAAATGAAGTTTGTTTTATTTACAGAGTGTTAAGCGAAATATCCGATTTGGATACTGAAAAAGCTGCGAACAGTTTGGAGTATCAGACTTTATTATTCTATATCAGTAAATATGGTTTTTCTCCGGAAACCGAACAGCTTATGATTGTAACTGTTTCTCAGCAAGAATCAACAGCGTTGAGTAGGTTTCGAGAGCAGCTTTGCAATTTATTTTCCGATTATGTTCAGCGAAGGGATATTGCTGAGCAGAATATAGATTTGTGGGCCGAACTTCAGAGCAGTCAGGTTTTGGGTGACCGACTGCCGGATTGTTCCGCTGAAGACAAAAATCTTTTTAATATAAGATTTATGCGAAAATATGCAAAGTTTGTTCGTTTTATGGGAGTTTACATCATTGACTGATATGATGATCTAAAAAAGCCGGTCGTTGTTTTACAACAGCAACCGGCTTTTCTCGTACTTAGATGCTTATTTTTTTCCTGGTTTAACGTAAGCTATGGCGGCATGTTCTTCGCAATATGTTTGTCCAAGGCGCACTTTTTTGCCGCAAAAATGAAAGTTTACATCTTTGGGATCGCCAATCGGCCAACGACAAGTGTGATTATCCAATTCCGTTAATGATAAGTTTTTATTGTGATTAGTATTGGAGTGCGAACATTTTGGGGTTGTTATGGGCTGGAAAGAAGTTGGTGTTTTTTCGATTTCCGTTTCAATAGGTTTGGCAATTACGGCAACTTCTTCAATATGGGTAGAAACTTTCTTTTCAACCGGTTTGGTTTTTATCGTTTTGGCTTTAGGTGTTTTGGGAGTAGAAACTTCGTCACCTTTTTTCTTAATCGGAGAAGGTCGTCCCGAAAGACCAAGACGGTGTACTTTGCCGACAATGGAGTTTTTAGATACATTTAATCTTTTACCTATTTCACCGGTAGTCAGACCTTCTTTCCACATTCTTTTGAGGTCTTCGACCATTTCATCTGTCCAAGCCATAGCGCTCTCCTCTCAACAAGAAACTGATTAACTGGCTTTATATTAAGTCAATATTTTTGCCGAGTCTAGTTTAATTTTTATTTATTACTTCTTTTTTATATTTTTTTAGTTTATATTAGTTGAATAATGAGAGATTTTTGGAGTATAAATGCGAGTAAATAATAAATTGATGCTCAAATTGACGAATATATTGGTGATTGTAATTTTGACAATCGCAGGAAGTGCTAAAGCTGTTTCTATGGCAGATTATGAAAAATCTTTTATTATTGATTTGGAAAAAGATCAATTTCCGACATTTGCCGAGCTGGAAAAGCAATTTGATAAGGAAAATAAGTTATATGACCCGCGTTATCATTCAGTGTGGGAGCTTTTAGGTGAGTTTAATAGAGATTTTTATGCCAGAACAGCAACATACGGTATTAATGAAAAACGTTTAAAATGGGATGAGGAAGAAGATGTTTTGGCAATTATTAAGTCGATGCCTGAAGATATGTATCCCTATATTGGACCAATGTTATTTTTGATTCCCAATATGTCGGAAAAAGTTTTAAATTTACCGAAAATCAAAGAAACTAAAAATAAATTTCCCGAGCGAATTGCGCCGCAGCTTAAAGATGTTAAAGATATAGAATTTTTATCGCCGTTTTTATATTATATTCTAAAGCCTGAAATGTGGCCTGAAAATAGAAAAAATATCGAAATTCCTCAAATGACACCATATCATCCGAAAGTGGTTTATGATGAGAAATTTTATCAGAAAATAAAATCAATTGTTCGTCCTGAAAAATATATGCTTGAAGGAAATATGGAAAATCGGGTGACTCGTAGTGAAATGCGTACAATTAATCCGGATCGTAATACTTTATTGACTTCGGCCGATGTAAAAGCATTTGCCAATACAATTGATTCTGTGGAAGATTGGTATCGTAGCGGAGATAATCGGTATAAAATTTCGCAAGTGGCGGCAATGCTTCTGGCTGTTGAACAAGAAAGTGATCCGACAATTGCTCCGGGAGTACGTGATTTGGTTAATCCTTGTGCGCGATTGGTAATTAAGGCAAAAATTATCGGTAAAGAAAGAGAGTTGGCCTTTAGAGTAGCTAAAGAAGGTTTTACATTGCATGAGTGGGCTTATACTTGTGATAAAGTTGTTAAAGCGTATCGAACATCGCTAATGTCGCGTTACGTATTGCAAGCTTTGAAAAACTATAAAAACGGCACATATGACGATGAGATAAATAAGCTTAGTCCGAAATATCGTGCTGTACGTTACTCAACTATGCAAGCTCTTGTTGAAATGTATAAAGTTCCTCTGATCGATTTACAGGAAGTGCGTAAGAATCGGGGTTTGTTGGAAGAAAAATGGCGTAAGTATAATTTTCAATTGGCAGAGACTCCTTTGACTCGTAATAACTAACTGAAAAAAAACGTTTTTTTAATTTTTTTCTTGCATTTGTAAAGAAATATATTGTATATATGCGCAGAATGTATTTTTTAACTTTATTGATAGGTGGATAAAATGGCTCGTGTTACTGTCGAAGATTGTATTGATAAAATTCCTAATCGCTATGAATTGCTTATGGTTGCGGCTCAGAGGGCGAAAGATATTTCTGCCGGTGCGCCATTAACCGTTATGCGTGATAATGATAAAAATTCGGTTGTTGCTTTGCGTGAAATTGCTGATGAAACAGTCAGTATTGAAGAATTGCAAAAGTCTTTGGTTATCGGTTTGCAGAAGTTTGTAGAAGTTGAAGAGCCTGAAGAAGAAGAGCTTGAGATTTTGGCCGCGGAAAAAGAATTGGCAGAGCTGGATGAACAGTTTACAGGTTTGTTGCCGGATGCCGAATTGGATGATAATATGCAGATTCATGGCGGCGATGACGATGTCTTGGATTTGGATGCCGAAGCTGATATTGATCTGGATGGCGGTTTGGGCGATGGATTGGATGATGAAATCGGCGACGATGGTTTTGATGCCGGCGATAATTTTGACGAATAGGCATTCTATTTAGTTGCAATCAAAGTTCCGGAAGTTTAGACTTATTTAATAAAAATATGATAGGTCTGAATTATCTGGAACTTTTTTTTATGGATTGGCAGAGGCTTTATGTTAAGACAGTATGAATTGGTTGATTTGGTAAAATCTTATGATACAGATGCTGATGAAGATGCACTGAATCGTGCGTATGTATTTGCAATGAAAAAACATGGAGCCCAACTTCGTACTTCGGGAGATCCTTATTATTCGCATCCGGTTGAAGTTGCCGGTATTTTGACCAAATTTAAGCTGGATTCAACCTCGATTATTGCCGGTTTATTGCATGATACCGTTGAAGATACCGATACAACGGTTGAAGAAATTCGTAAGTTGTTTGGAGAGCAAGTGGCACAAATTGTTGACGGTTTGACCAAGCTTGCGATGATTGAGCAAAAATCAGCCAATAACAAACAGGCAGAGAATTTTCGTAAACTTTTGTTGGCAATGTCGGAAGATATTCGCGTATTGCTGATTAAGTTGGCGGATCGTTTACACAATATGCGTACATTGCATTTTTGTGCGCCGGAAAAAAGGGCTCGTATAGCTAAAGAAACATTAGATATTTATGCACCTTTGGCAGAGCGTATCGGTATGCAAGAAATTAAAACCGAGTTGGAAGGGATTGCTTTTGCAGAGCTGCATAAGGAAGCTTATGAATCTATTCAGGCGCGATTGAACTTTTTGCGTGAACAAGACAGTAATCTGGTGCCAAAGATTATTAGTCAGCTTGAAAAAGATATGAAAGATAACGGGATTAAGGCCAGTGTTTCGGGGCGGGAGAAATCTCCATATTCAATTTGGCGTAAAATGCAACAGAAAAATGCTTCGTTTGAGCAGTTGTCGGATATTATGGCTTTTCGTATTATTGTTGATGATGTGGGGGCGTGCTATCAATCACTTGGTGTGGTACATAGTAAATATCACATGGTGCCGCGACGATTTAAGGATTATATTTCTACTCCTAAACCTAATGGTTATAAATCTATTCATACCGGAGTCATCGGACCGGAAAATACTCGCATTGAAATACAGATACGTACTCTTGAAATGCACGAGGTTAATGAAAAAGGTGTGGCTGCTCACTGGGCTTATAAACAAGGTGAAAAAGTCGTTGGTAAAAATTTCCGTTGGATACGGGAACTGTTGGAAATTTTGGAACAGGCTTCCAATCCAGAAGAGTTTTTGGAAAATACCAAGCTTGAAATGTATAATGATCAGGTGTTTTGCTTTACACCTAAAGGGGATTTAATCGGTTTACCGGTTAATTCCACGCCGGTTGATTTTGCTTATGCTGTACATTCATCGGTGGGTGATACATGTGTTGGAGCAAAGATTAACGGTGAGATACGGCCGTTGCGAACAATGTTGCAAAATGGTGATCAGGTAGAAATTTTGACATCTAAGGCACAGCATCCGTCCACAGAATGGGATAGATTTGTGGTAACCGGCAAGGCAAAAGCGGCAATTCGCAGATATGTTCGTGCGCATAAGCGTGATCAATTTATTACTCTTGGTCAACAACTTTTGGAACGTACGTTTAAGAATGAAAATCTGGATTTTAGTGAAAAAGGTTTGGTTAATGTGTTGCCGAATTTTGAGGCTGAATCGATAGATGATATTTATGCAAAAGTTGGTGAAGGCTTGGTTACAGCATGGGATGTGATGAAAGCTGTTTATCCGGCGTATAAGCAATCTAAGCTTGGCAAAGTTGTAAAAAGTCTGACATTCAGCAAAACCCCGCGCAAAGATAAATCTAAGGCAGAGCCTTTGAAAATTAAGGGATTGATTCCGGGGATGGCCGTGCATTATGCCGGTTGTTGTCATCCGTTGCCGGGGGATCGTATTGTCGGTATCGTAACAACCGGAAAAGGTGTAGCTATTCATACTATTGATTGTAAATTGCTTGAAAAATTTGCCTCAGAACCGGAGCGTTGGTTGGATATATCTTGGGGAGATGCGGTTGATGATGCGCCACATATAGGTCGTTTGAAGTTGATGTTGGCTAATGAACCGGGGTCTCTTGGTGATTTGTCAAACTTGATAGCTCGTAATAACGGTAATATATGTAACTTGAATATTGTTAATCGAACGGTTAGTTATTTTGAATTATTGGTTGATGTGGAAGTCAAAGACTTAAAGCATTTAACCGATATTATTGCGGCATTGCGCGGATCTAAAGTTGTGTCTTATGTTTCGCGAGCCGGTTAAACAAGTTTTTATTATAGGGGAAAGTTATTGTTTAAACGTCGTCAGAAACAAAGTTGGACAAAGCACTTGCGCAATATGGTTTGGCCGGAAGGCGGGTGGAAGCGCTATGGTCAATATATT
>JAFTLF010000007.1 GCA_017452885.1 Alphaproteobacteria bacterium | reverse complement strand
CTTTCATCAAGCTGATTATACTTCTTAGCTTGTTCGTATTGATCAACAATAGCTTTGAACTCAGCATCAACCAAAGAAGCCGGAGTTTCAAAAACATATTCTTTATCCAGAGCATCAAGCAACTGACATTTAATCTTCATGCGAGAAGCATTTTCGTAGTCACCTTTGATTCTTGCTGAAATATTTTCTTTGAGTTTATCAAGGCTCTCTTCACCCATAGACTTGGCAAATTCTTCGTCGATTTCAACCTTTTTGGGTTCACGAACTTCTTTAACTTCAACCGCAAAAACACTGTCTTTACCGGCCAAATCTTTAGCATGATAGTTATCGGGAAATTTAACTTTTACATCAACTTTGTCACCGGCTTTAGCACCAATCAACTGGTCTTCGAAACCGGGGATAAATGAGCCTGAACCAAGCTCAAGCGGATAATTTGAACCTTTGCCGCCTTGGAACTCAACACCATCGACAGAGCCGACAAAGTCAATCATAACAACATCACCTTTAGCCGCGGCTTTACCTTCAACAACAGCTGTTTCTTTGCGAGATTCGGCAATATAATTGAGAGCCTTATCAACTTCTTCGGCCGGAACTTCTGCCATATATCTGGTCAGAGAGATTTTTGAAAAGTCACCAACTTTAATTTCGGGCAGATTTTCAGTGCTTACTTCAAATTCCAGATCCTTGCCTTCAGCAAAAGATGTAATCTTAACATTCGGCTGCATTGCCGGACGTAATTTTTTGGATTTAATAACTTCTCCGGTACCTTCTTGAACGAGATTTTCAACAACCTCACCCATAACGGAATCATGATATTTTTGCTTGAGCATGGCAACAGGAGCTTTTCCTGCGCGGAACCCCGGCAATTTAGCGGTTTTTGCAATTTGGTTGATTTTTTCATCAACCTTTTTTTCAACATCGGCAGCCGGAACGACCACTTTATATTCTTGTTTTAAGCCTTCAGACTTTAATTCGGCTATTTTCATCAATTTACTCTTCTTGGTTAAGTTACCCATATTTCCGCCCAAAGAACGAAAACATGGTGCGAGCGAAGAGACTCGAACTCTTAAACCTTGCGGCACCAGAACCTAAATCTGGCGTGTCTACCAATTTCACCACGCTCGCGGATTGTAAAAAAACGGTTAATTTGCTTGAATACTACATAATTATTTTTATAAATCAAGCACAAATTCACAGAACAAACAAAATTATTGTAATATAGCCGAATCTTTTATAAGATAGCCACAAAGCTTGATAAATCTTTATATAATTTTGAGGAGTAAAGCAGTGTCCTGCACCCGTTTTTTCAAGAAAATCCTGCTCTCGACCACAGCTGTTGCGTTACTTGCCGGTTGTGCTGTTTTGGATAAGAAAAATACCGATAAAGAATCTTCTTGGCTAATCCGCCAATTTGAGAAAGACGGCAATCAAGAAGCCGCAGATGCAACGATGGCTTATTCACAAGGACGTTTTAAGGAAGCCTTTGAGCTTTCAGCCGCTTCGCTAAAAGCTAATCCCAAAAATCAGCAGGGTCTTTTGGTTGGTGCATTGGCCGACGAACAGCTCGGACGTATCAATAAGGCGCGTGCAAATTATGAAGAGCTG
>JAFTLF010000074.1 GCA_017452885.1 Alphaproteobacteria bacterium | reverse complement strand
TTCATCTACGCAATAAGCCTTTGTTGCATCAAAGGGGCAGTAGAGAATAGTTTTACCGGCACAATCGGCAACAGCTTTTGTATAGCCGAGTTGAGAACAGGAAGGAGCCTGAGCGCAAGTTTGGGCTCGGGCGTCGAAAACGGTCCAAACAAGGCCAGGCATGATAACGGAACAAGATAAAGCAAGACGAAAAGCGTTCATGGCGAAGTCCTTTAAAAAAGAATTATGACATTAGTTTTATTATCGGACATTTCGCGCGCCATGTCAACGAGAAATTACAGGTACCATTATGACAAAAAAATAAATTAATAATAAATTAAAAAGTGGCACGGGTTTTGCATAAGATATGGCAACAGGGTTTATATCCATAATATTAAGGGGAAAATAATAATGGATAATACAAATTACATTGCTTTATCGCGGCAGATGGCTTTATGGAAACAGATGGATATTGTTTCTAATAATATGGCAAATATGAATACTTCCGGATATAAGCAGGATGATGCTATGTTCACTTCTTATTTGGTGCAAACGCCGCAAGCTACGGGGATTGGTCGCGCACCGCTTTACTTTACTCAAGATTTTGGTTCGTTTCATAATTTTGCCGAAGGCGTTTTGGAAAACACCGGAAATACATTTGACGTGGCGATACAGGGGGATGCTTTTTTCTGTGTGGATACTAAAGGTGGGGAACGATATACTCGCAAAGGACAATTTTCTTTGGACAGTGAAGGCAAAATTGTAACCAATGAAGGTGCTGTGGTTTTATCGGAAAATAATGCCCCGTTCTTTATTGCACCGGGGGAAACCGAAGTAACAATTACAGAAAACGGAGATGTTCTCACCGAAAATGGAGTTATCGGACGTTTGAAATTGGCATCTTTTGAAGATAATCAAAAATTATTAAAAACAGCCGGAACGATGTTTGAAAATGTTGCCGGTAATGCAATGGTTATCGGGGCAGATAATATTAAGGTTGCTCAGGGAGTAATTGAGAAATCTAATGTTAATGCCATTGAAGAAATGACAAAACTTATCAAAATTCAGCGTTCTTATGATTACGTTCAGCAGATGATTGATGAAGAACACGACAGAATTGCGAATACTATTTCAACTTATGCTCAATTAGCTTAAGAAAAGGGGAAAACTTATGAGATCATTATATATAGGCGCAACCGGAATGTTAGCTCAACAGACCAATGTTGATGTTATTGCCAATAATTTAGCCAATATGAATACGACTGCTTATACTAAACGTCGCGCTGAGTTTAACGATTTGTTATATCAAAATATTATTCGTCCGGGGTCGTCTTCAACGGCTGAAAATACAATTATTCCGTCGGGTATTCAGCTTGGTTTGGGTGTACAAACAGCAGCTGTTTATCGTATTACCGAAGGTGGCGGATTGGTTAAAACAGACAACAGCCTTGATTTGGCAATCAAAGGTCGCGGATATTTTCAGGTGGAGTTGCCGGAAGGTAAAGGTACCGGTTATACTCGCGATGGTGCTTTTCAACGTAATGGTGACGGTGTTATTGTAACTCATGACGGTTATGTTGTTCAGCCGGAAATTACAATACCGGAAGATGCCGTGGAAGTATTTGTCAATAGCTCCGGTGAGGTTTGGGTTAAACAAGATGGTGAAACCGATGAAATTAATGTTGGTCAGCTGGAATTGGCGACTTTTGTTAATGAAGCCGGTCTTGAAGCTATCGGAGATAATTTGTTTACAGAAACAGCAGCGTCCGGTGCGCCGGTTTTGGATAATCCGGATAGTGAGGGTTTTGGTGCAATTTTGCAAGGCTATCTGGCAACATCAAATGTTAATGCTGTTACGGAAATTACTGAATTGGTATCGGCACAGCGTGCTTATGAAATGAATTCAAAAATAATTTCAACGTCTGACCAGATGCTTACAACTATTAATCAGCTGAAGTAATCAAAAGAGGAATGTTGCCGTGATAAAGCTTTTTAAATTTATCATCATTTTAGGTTTTTTTCTGATAATAGGCAGATTGGCTGTGGCTGATGATGTTCTTGTTTTGGATGAGAATGATATGGCCAAGGCTGTTGCTGATGAAATTGCCAATCAAGGATTGGGTGATGATATTGAAGTGGAATTTTTTGGCGGCAAAACAAAGTTTACTTTTAAAGATGTCGGCTTGGTAAAAATTATGATTAATAGCCTTAAACTTGACGAAGAACAAAGTAGGTTTGTGGCTAATGCGGAAATTTTTGCCGAGGGTGAAATGGTCGAAAGTACACGATTGAGCGGTAAATATTATGTGAAAGTTGCGGCTTTTGTTCCGGTGCGTACAATTGAAAAAGGTGCAATTATTACAGATGAGATGCTCAAAGAAATCAGTGTTCGCGGAAATCGTGTTAAAGATAATATCATCATTGAAAAAGACAAGTTGATAGGATTACAAGCTAAAAAAATGCTCAAAGAGGGGAAACTTGTTGCGGAAAGAGAAGTAGGGCAAACAATTGTTGTGCGCAAAGGTGATGTTGTGACTGCTGTTTACAAATCGAAAGGATTGCAAATTACTTCTAAGTCCGAAGCATTAGAAGACGGTGCCAAGGGGCAACGTATTGAATTAGCTAATACAAAGAGTGGCAAGAAATTTAGCGCTAAGGTGATTGATGCTACTACTGTTGAAATAGATAATGAATAGTCGGGGAGCTATTGAATGATGAAAAATAACCAGCAAGTTTTTACTAAAGGGATTGCCGCATTATTGTTAGCGACATCTCTTAGCGGATGCGGTATGTGGAATCGTTTGCAACAAGTTGGTAAAGAGCCGCCGCTGACTCCGATTGAAAATCCGACAGCCGGAGCAAATTATCAGCCGGTTAGTATGCCGATGCCACAAACCATTGATGCTAAAGCGGCTCCTAACTCTTTGTGGAAGCCAGGGTCAACCGGATTTTTCAGAGATCAGCGAGCTTCTAAAGTAGGAGATATTATTACCGTTATTGTTTCTGCCAAAGATAATGCGTTAATGGAAAATGAAATGGAACAAAATCGAGATGATAATAAAGATTCTATGGGGATTAATGCTTTTGCCGGCTATGAAACTTATTTAAATGATTATCTGCCAGATGCGGTTAATCCGGCGGCAATGTTAGATATTAATTCAAATCGTGAGATTTCAGCAGACGGCAAGGTTGATCGTAAAGAAAAAATCGAAATGACAATGGCTGCAATGGTAACACAAGTTTTGCCTAATGGAAATCTTGTTATTGAAGGAACGCAAGAAATTCGTGTTAGCTATGAACTGCGTCGTCTGACAATGAAAGGTATTATTCGTCGTGCTGATATCACATCAAACAATACTATTGAATCGAGTAAAATTGCCGAATTGCGTGTTTCTTATGGTGGTCAAGGTGTTGTAAGTGATGTTCAACAGCCGAGATATGGACGGCAAATATTGGATATTATTGCACCATTCTGATTTGAGAACATTCTAATGGTCGCTGATACATAATTGGCGATAAGTTCAAGTCTGAAAAGTTTTTATTATTATGTTATTCCCCAATTTTTAAGGAAAAATTTTCCCCGATTTTTTCTTAAAAATACCGTACAGAGCTTCTTCAGCCCTGTACATTCCCCAGAAGTCTGCCTCTGTAAATTTTCCCCAATCAGCAGAGGCAGATTTTTTAGTGGATGAAATTTTTTTAATGTTTAAACCGAAAAAATAAACGTTATATTGGTAGTGTGATAAAAAATTTTTAGAGGAAGCGAAATGAATACCACAGATACTCAAATTAATGAAATCGAAGAGCAGTCAGCGTTGTTAATGAATTATGCTTCGGCGTTGTCGAATGCAGCAACCAGCAATCAAGACGGATATAAGCTTTTGGTTTTGGATGAAAATTTGAAATTGTGGGTAGAGATAGAAACCTCGCTGAAAAGCGCAAAGAACTTGCTTCCACAAGATATTAAAGATAATTTGTTGAAACTTTCAAAATTTGTTGAAAGAATGATTTTGTCCAAGGGCATCGCTATGAGTAAAAGCGATTTTGATTGTCTTGCCAATATTAATATGCAGATTTCTGAAGGATTGTTGGCTGTTGTTAAAAACTCTTTGGCAAAAGAAGAGGCTTATTCTTTGCTTAAATGTGCAGTTGATTTGTCGACCGCTCGTGAAAATAACAGTTCTGAAGAATTGGTTACAGCATTGGATAATAATTTGCAACTTTGGGTGTATATTAAGACTCTTGCAAGCGCCAAAAATAGCAAATTGCCTGAAGATGTTAAAAATAATTTGGTTAAGTTAGCAGAGTATGTTTCAGCTAAGACACTGGAGTTGGGTAATAATCTTGATAATATCAATGACAGAGTTTTAGACAGCATGATTAATGCCAATTTGCAAATTAGTGAAGGTTTGATTAGCAACGCTAATACAACAGCAGCATAATTAACGATTTATTGATTAAAATTTGTAAAAGACATTATCAGGATACTGATAATGTCTTTTTTTGTCATCCTAGTTTTTCCTTTTGTCTTTCTCGTTTTTTTTTCTTACAGTCATTCTCGAGGCTTTTTTTATGTGCCGCGCACCCGCCGCGCGGGTCATTCTCTGGCTTGACCCGAGAATCCATTCTAATAAGGCTTCATGTTTTTTTGGACCCTCAGGTCAAGGTTCGCTGTCGCTCCCGCCCGAGGGTGACAAAAAAGGGGGCGAGGGTGTACCGCACGGCGGGTGTGCGGCACGCAGGTGAGTGCGTCTGAAGATGATTGTAACGATAAGATATTGAAAACAGGCATTCGAATGTTTCACAGAAATATCCGAATGCCTGAGTTTTAGATGTTGCTTCTAGAACATAGGTGATATTTTTGAGCAGTTTTGTAATCGCAACCAC
>JAFTLF010000006.1 GCA_017452885.1 Alphaproteobacteria bacterium | reverse complement strand
GAAGGGCAATCAATACGATATTGACCCTATCTTTGAAAAAGGATTTATCAAAAGCATAATTCCTTTAATGGAAGCACAACGTGACAAAGAAGCTATCCGATTGGCACAAGCCCAAATGCTGGAAGGCAGAGAACGCGAACGACAGATTGCTCGCAAAATGCATCGTCTTAACGCGTTTAACACTCTGATAGAAGCCGCCCAAAGATACTAATTGGTGGCATAAATAGCAGTTTATCCCTGAATCATGTCGATTCAGGGATATTTTTTTTGAAATTTATGTTGATATTGTTTTCAGCTTATGCTATTTTACAAAATAGACAAAACAGAGCAATAAATGTGAGTACCGAAAATAATGAATAAAATTGATTTGCAGACAATCGAAGCCGAAGATTTAAGCAACTTGTCATTTGAAGAAATTGATGCTATCCAAGACACCTTAAATGCACAAAATCTCGAAACAATAGAAAATGCTTATGAACAGCACCGCATCAATGATTATGAAAGAGATTATCTGCTTGAATTCTTTCATGATGGTATGGCTGTTGAACGTGAAGTATATCGATCTTTATACGAAACTTTCGGACAACCGGAAAGGACTTGCTCCTACAATCCATCAACCGGCAAAGTTGAAACAGATAAAAACGGACATGAAATAGACTATGGCTTAAAAGTACTTACTCCGTTTACAGGAACACGTTTACAATATCGTGACAAAAATATTAATTACATTTACGTAATTGTTCCTCCTATGAAAAAAGCCAGTCGCGCCATCGAAAAAATTGACTCTGAATATGGAAAAGAATATCGCCGCAAGTTAAATCAAGAGTTGGAAAAGTTATTTATCACCGAAGATCGTGATGCTTTTTGTGAAAATATTCAAAACATCCCTCGTACTACCACAGAATTGCATGATATTTTGCGTCTGACCATCACTTGTAAATACCTTGGAGATGTTCAACGTATTAAGCGTAAATTATCAGAAAACAAATCTGAATCATTTTATATTTGCCCTGAAGAAACGCGTGACAGATTTTCTAAGCCTTTGTCACAAAATGAAAAAAAGTACTATGACATAAAAATCATTATGCACCATAAAATGCCTAACGGCAAAATTTTGGATGTGGAAGCTCAGCTTAAAATAGACACTCTTTACCAAGGTGATATTTTAACCCACGGAATTTATGAACAAGTTCGTGAAACAGAAGCTTTGCTCACCAAAAAAAGATCTCAAATGGATGATTCTGAAATAAGACAAAAAGAAGCTCAAATAAAAATTCTTAATAACCGCATCCGTCTGATTAACGAATCATTTCTTCACCAATACAATATGGTTGTCATGGATAAACTTTACCGTATTGAAAACGATGGTTATCGTCCGTTACGTGTTGAACCCGAAAATGCTGACGGAACATATAATCGTTGCCGCTCATTCCTAAGTTCCGAATACATGCCGGAATCATATCAACAATTCAATGGTTCTGAAGATTTTTCTGCCGCATCAGAACTCAACAAGCTTTGTTATTTACGTATGATTGGAAAATTACCGTCTGATTTCAATATGTTTGCTGAAACAGCTTCAAAACAAATAAACTATAAATTTGCTCGTCTTACTCCGGCAGAAATTGAGCGTTTTAATGGTCTTAACGAAGTTGCCATACGCTATGAAAGCGTTGTTAGACGCAAAATAAATGAACGCGCTCGTACAGAACAACCCAAAGCTTATGCCGGCTCAATGAATCCTAAAAGCAAACTTTCCAGATAGTAAACAACAAAACCCCATTCACAATTATGAACGGGGTTTTGTTTTTTTATTCTCCGGCCTGTTCTGGCGGAACAATTGTTTCTTTGGGCTTTTTGAACGTCATTTTCCCCTTTTTGCGAGAAAATACATTGAGTGTACGCAAATAGCGCTTACGAGTACCAACAAGATAATTAACAATCATCGTATAGAACAAACGCTCATTTTCATCTCGTGCCGCAACAACTTTTTCTTTAGCCGAACTAATACTAATATCACTGTACGGAACAATATCTTGTGTCATAATTTTGCACTTATTTTGTGCCACATCAGCAACCCCTGAATAAATAAAATATTTATCCAACACCTCTCCTTTAGCTGTCAAAATTTGTAAAAGTCCATAGTCAAGAACAAATACACTAGGTGCTCTATCAGGCAAAATTTCAACATCTGCACGTACAGCCGGTAAAATCACCCCTTGCACATTTCTATTCATAAATGTGCGTGTCGGCAATTCTATCGTTAAATCAAAATCGTTACTCATTTTAAAACTCTCCAACTCCAAAAAGTCCAGATAAAGGGTTGATAAAGTAATTTGAAGAACGAAAAAACTCCAGTGTACAAAGAAGTACATAAATTTTTCGAGCTTCGCGCAAATTGCTTCAGGAGACCCTTAGATGGTCTTCTCGACTTAAGCCGCCTTTAGAGCCTCTGCTTTTTTCAACGCATCCTCAATTGTACCAACCATATAAAATGCCTGTTCCGGTATATCGTCATATTTGCCTTCCAATATACCCTTAAAACCTTTAATGGTATCTTCCAGCTTGACAAACACGCCCGGAGTACCGGTAAATACTTCCGCCACATGGAATGGCTGTGAAAGAAAACGCTGAATTTTACGAGCTCGAGAAACTGTCAATTTATCTTCATCAGACAATTCATCCATACCCAAAATTGCAATAATATCTTGCAGCGATTTATATTTTTGCAAAACTTCTTGCACCTGACGAGCCACTTGATAATGCTCTTCTCCCAAAATCTGCGGATCCAAAATACGTGAAGTCGAATCAAGCGGGTCAACAGCAGGAAAAATACCCAACTCAGCAATTTGACGCGACAACACGGTCGTTGCATCCAAATGCGCAAACGTTGTCGCCGGTGCCGGATCGGTCAAATCATCAGCTGGCACATATACAGCCTGAACAGACGTAATTGAACCATTTTTGGTTGATGTAATTCGCTCTTGCATAGCTCCCATATCGGTACCGAGCGTCGGCTGATAACCAACCGCTGACGGAATACGTCCGAGCAATGCCGAAACTTCAGATCCAGCTTGAGTAAAACGGAAAATATTATCAACGAAGAATAATACATCTTGGTGAGCTTCATCACGAAAATATTCTGCCTGTGTCAAACCTGTCAAAGCCACACGAGCACGAGCTCCCGGCGGCTCATTCATCTGTCCGTAAACCAATACTGTTTTAGAATTTTTTCCTTCCAAGTCAATAACACCGGAATCAATCATTTCATGATAAAGATCATTACCTTCGCGAGTACGTTCACCTACTCCGGCAAAAACCGAATAACCGCCATGACCTTTAGCAATATTATTAATCAATTCCATAATCAAAACTGTCTTACCAACGCCGGCACCGCCAAACAAACCGATTTTTCCGCCTTTGGCATACGGCTCCAACAAATCAATAACCTTAATACCGGTTGTTAAAACTTCCGTTTCCGTAGATTGATCAACAAATGATGGTGCTGGACGATGAATCGGATAATAATGACTTGATTTAATCTCACCGCGACCATCAACCGGTTCACCAACCACATTGACAATACGCCCCAACAAATCCGGTCCAACTGGAACTTCAATCGGTGCACCGGTATTAACCACTTCTAATCCGCGCACCAAACCTTCTGTTTCGTCCATAGCAATACAGCGAACAACATTTTCACCCAAATGTTGCGCAACTTCCAAAATCAAATCACGCCCATGATTATCACAACGTAAAGCTGTCAAAATCGGTGGCAAATCCTTACTATCATCAAATTTAACATCGACAACCGCACCAACAACTTGCGAAATATATCCTGTAGCAACAAAATCCTTTTCTTTTTTATTTTCTTTCTTTACTTTGGCAACTTCTTTTTTCTGTGCTACTTTAACTTTTTTGATTACCTTTTTCTCAGTATTCAATTCTGCCGAAACTCTTTTGGCAGCAACTTTGCGAGATGTCTTCACTGCTGCTGTCTTTTTCACAGTTTTTTCTTTTGCCGTAGCCATTTAACTCTCCTTTTATATTGTCTTCGTCGCTATAAAGCTTCCGCACCGGAAATAATTTCTATCAACTCCGTTGTAATCGCATTTTGACGCAGGCGATTGTATTTTAAGGTTAATTTAGAAATCATTTCTTTGGCGTTTCGTGTTGCATTATCCATTGATGTCATTCTGGCACCATGCTCAGAAGCCTGCGAATTCAACAAGTTCTGAAACAAGACAGAAGTCATCAACATCAATAAAATATCAACTAAAATTTTATCTTTAGGTGCATCATAATCATAAAATGCCCCACCTGATTTCAAATCAAAACGTGGATCAGAGGTATCTATTTCAAAAGGAATAAATTGCTCTGTCTTCACCACACGATTAACAGCTGAATTAAAGTGCGTATAAATTACTTCACAAACATCAAATTTACCGGCAGGATAATCCGTAATTAACCTTTCGGCAATTGCTTGTAGCTCTTGATAATCAG
>JAFTLF010000073.1 GCA_017452885.1 Alphaproteobacteria bacterium | reverse complement strand
TGTTGGCGCTAGCGGCAGCAGGCTTTTTTGCACTTCCATCAACGCGTTCAAAGTTAGTGTTATCATCTAACTGTGTGCCAGCCTCAACTTTTTCACCTTTGCGATAAAATTTGAAATTCCACACAGTATCATTTTTAGCAACATACTCAACCATATCTTACCTCCGATTGATAAATTTAACCAACGGTGTAAGGTATGACTTTTATCTTGCCGCTAATAGCGCTATCGTTGCTAGCGAAAGCAACTTTAGCATACTTCTTAACGTAAGACGGAAAGCCGATTTCGGCAATTACTTCACCCTCAGCAAACGTAGTTGCCGCAGAAAAAGTGCGAGTATGAGAGTTAAGAGAGCTGTATTCACCAGTCGCAGTATCACTTTCGGTAGCTGTTAATGTAACAGTTTTACCGGAGGCAATAGAGCAACCGCCCTCACCAGCAACGCACATAGCGTAAACGTGTCCAAGTGCGCCGCCTACTTTAACGCCGCGAGTAGCGGACACAGAAGTTGCCGCGCTAGCCTCGTCAATACAGTTTTCACCATCAATACCTATTTTCATATTTATTATCCTTTTCAAAAGAAAGTTATAAAAGAAAGAGCCGCTTATTAAACGGCTCATTTACCTTAGAACGGCATACTAAATGCAGATTCAGTGCCGCGTAACATCGTATTTGTGCCGATAAGCGGTATGTCATTCCATTCTTGAATAACATTTTTAATCTTATCGTCAGCATAGACAGTGCGTAATTTTTCATACTTAAACTGTCCTAAGTGCGTTTTCATACCGCGGTTCATTACCAAAACCGTATCAGACGGATCTGCCTCAATTCTATCAAGCAAATCATCAATCATAGCCGCTGTAACATCGTGAGAGTTAGCCGGATCAATATTAACAATCATACCCAAGCTATCCGGACGTGCAACTTGATAACCCAAAAAGGCTTTCCAAGTAGCCTCGTAGCCGATTTTGCCAGCGTTAGAGCCGCTAGCAATTTTGTGTCTTTCACCACCGTTTAGCCAATCAATAACCATAACTTCATCGTTGTTTTCCCCAACAGGGCTAACAAGTCCGCAGTTTTCCTCTTTGTTTTGGCGAATAGCCATAATAGAGTAGTTGGTAGAGCCAGTGCCGCCAGCGTTGATGATTGTGCGCTTAGTAGCGTCCAAACCAACCAATTTATTATACGCATAAGCCTTTTTATAAAGGTGTTCGTAAATAAAGTGTCTTTCTGTTGCTTTACCAGCGTCATTTAACACAACCGGTGTGCGCTTAGCAAAATAGATTTCAGCGGCTTTGCCACCATCTTTGGTGTTGTTGGCAATCAAAAGTGCGCGTTCTTCGGACACGCTCATTTCACCAGCCAAAACGCCTAAACGTTCCTGTTTCATAATGGTTTCAATATCCATTTCAGTATTCGGAGCGTCAAATTCACGGAAAGAAGCACCGCTTACGCCAGCAACTTCTTCATATTGATTGAATAAACCGTGAGTAGCAGGCATAAACGGAACAGTTTGCAAAAATTTCAGCTCTTTCATAAAGCTGTTAATCAACATCTGTTGAGTTTTGCTGTAACTCAAGGCTACTTGCTGTAATGTATCATTACTCATTTATGTTTTCCTTATTAAAAAATATGGAGGCTTGATTGCCTCCTGTTAATAAAAAGTATATCAGCCGCGTTTGCGTGCGATATACCCCAGAAGGCTCTCACTATCCTCACTGTTGCCGCCGCTCACGCCGCTATAATCGGTTTGAGTTTTACCCAACAATATCATCATAGAGAGTGCCGCCTCCACTCCGATTGCCTCGGAGATTCCTCTTAATTTGTCCTGATCCAGTTTCATCAAGGACAACCCTTTATTCATCAGGCTTTCATTTTCCTTTTTACTTTCGCCCCAGCCGTCAACAACTTTGTTATAGCCGTCAGTAAAGGCTTGTTTGGCTTGTGCCTCATCAGCCGCCATTGCCTCAGCCACATTTTCAACCACGACTTTTGCCGCAATCGGATCAAGTTGGCATTTATGAATAAAGTTAATTAAACTTTTTTGTTCGTCCGTGTCCATCGGCAA
Source organism: Alphaproteobacteria bacterium (assembly GCA_017452885.1). GTDB lineage: Bacteria > Pseudomonadota > Alphaproteobacteria > RF32 > CAG-239 > CAZU01. The sequence continues at coordinate 144 of JAFTLF010000073.1, read as the reverse complement.
GCCATAACCGCTTGCGTCATCAGGATAGCCGCACGATTTCCTAAACGCCAAAACCGCGTCAGCATCCTCAGCGTTCGGATAAACTAAACCCCCAGTGTCTTTATCATCACTAGGGGCTTGCGTTTCGTTTCCGCCGGTTGTTTC
>JAFTLF010000072.1 GCA_017452885.1 Alphaproteobacteria bacterium | reverse complement strand
TTTGAGTCACGCGCTTGAACTCGCAAAGCGAGTTTGAAACTTCTCTTAACTTTGTGAGAATTAATCCGAAACAAAGTTTAGTTGTTCGCGCAAGTAGAAAGCGGAGCTTTCGTAGCGGCGCAGCCTCGTCACTTGCTATATTGTTTTATGCCGTCATCATGACGGCTTTTTTAATGGCTTTGAGTCACGCGCTCAACGAGCCACTCCCTCGTTCATTATTATCTCATTATATAAAATTATCATTTTAAAACAGAAAATCCGCTCAGGAATGAGCGGATTTTGGTAAGTAGCTTATCAATTACTTTTCAAGTAAAGGTTTAAGCTGTTCTTGTTGTTCCGGTGATAGGGTGGGGATGAAAGTCTTTTTCACCAGCTCCCAGTCTTCCGCTGTCGCAATTTGCTGTTCAATCGCCTTCTTCAAGACTTCTACATCGTATTTTGCAAACAATGTTTGCAAAGATAAGTAGTCGTTAACAAAGACGATCGCGTGAGCTCCTTCTTGAATATGATTCTTAATCTCTTTCAAAAGCTCAGTCATACCGTGGTAAAATGCGGTTTGATTCATACTATAAAACTTTTAGTTAATAAATGTTAATTGTAATCTCTAATGCTGAATTTATACCATAAAACAACAGTGCTTTCAAGCTTTTTTTTGGAAATTTTGTCAAAAATATCTAAGGCGTAATAAAAAGATTGTTTCGTTGTTAAATTTGTGTAATATGTCTTCAGCTTTAATTAATCACCGAAAGGGCGCATGATGATAGAAATAGTTTTGGATGGTAATGATAATAATGAATTTTTACACCGTCCTCGACCGGTTCTGGCAATTGAAGACTTTGCTGGAACAGATTATTCTTCATATCGTCAAAAGGCACAAGAAATTATAACCATGTATTCGCGTGAGCCGATAATTATCATTCGCAATCAATCTGCACAATGTTCTAATAATATGTTGGCAGTAGCTTTATTTGTTGAAGCTCATTATGTTGAAAACAATATTGAGTGTGTTGTGTTCAAAGTCGCAGATTCTCACGCCGCAATTGAAGCTTATAAACCTTATGTTGCACTGACAATCGGTATCAAATACATCATACGTTTGATGGAAGAAAATGCTAAAATTATCTATAAAGAAATTGCATTGTTAGAATATCTCGGTTTGCAAATTGAACGTGATTATCACGACAATAAATTGATAATAACGCTACCGGGGCAGGGGGAACCCATCCTCATGGCATCAACTAACACTTCAGAAGCATTGTCGTTAATTGGTGCAATAAAAGCTTTGGCATTGGCTCATGTTGACGTATCAATAAAAGCAGAATTTCAGATTTCTGATGAAAATCCATCTTTTGATCACGAAGAAATTATTAATCAGGTTATCAAAATTGTAAGCCCGTGGATTGCTTGAGCCTTGTTGATTAATACTCAGTAGAATTTTCTATCTTTTTTTATTTGATTGAGACGGTTAATACAAGCTTCGGCAAAAACACGTCGCGGACTTGATAATACCAGTGGGTGCATATCATTGGGTTCAATACCCATATTGCAGGCGATATTAACAAATTCATCCCAATCAATCGCATATTTCGGACATAATTGCGATTTCAAATTAAGGCAGTCATATCTTACGGACGCATCAATATAAAGTCCGTTGCTGCTTATTGCTGTCGGCAATGCAGCATTAGCGGTTTCGCAACAAGCATAAGTATCCGCACTATGAACAACAAGCGTATTTTCAAATCCGAGAATTCCCGGATAAATATTACCTATTTTTTGCAATGTGCGAAAAATTTCTTCATTGGCTCCGGAATAAATACGCCATTGTGAAGCTACTCGTTCACTATCATCTTGTGCAATTTTTTTGCAATTTTGAAAAACTATATCTGGCTTATCAAGAGTGTGTGTATACAAATAATCGGTAACCTCATTAGGTGTGCGTGGTCCGTTAACAAAAACCACACCATATCCTACATGCGAGAGATTTACGGCATCAGTAAGCAGTTTTTTTGCGTAATTAACATCAAAAACAATTTCCGGTCCTTCAACTCTTCCACCAAGACAAATAACAACTTTTTTCGATTTTTGCCGATAGTTCTCCAACTTTTCAATTTGTTGTTGAACGTCGGCATCTTTGCTTAATTTCTTGAGATTATTGAGTAAAATTTTATTTTTATCTTTTACGTTTTTGCGAGAAAAATCATTGATTGTTCCCACTGTTAGCAAAACTTTTTTCTTTAATTTTCGATTTCTCAACAGACGAATTCTGCTTCTGAACGTCAGTAGATGTTTGGGAATGTTGATAATATCCACATACTTATATTTATGCAGTCTACTACTTAAAACCGCAGTAATTAGTTCTCCTAAATCATGTGTTTTATAATATTCTTTGACAGCTCGGCATAACATATCGACATTTTCGCCGGTAGCTTTATTTTCAGTCAAGTTGTAGGCAGTTATAAATATGCGAGGAATAATATTATGTTTTTCAAAAAAACAATCCATTAATTCAAAAATAACGGTGCGAAAAGTTTCATAATTTTTGTACTTTGTATAATAAATAGATTCTTTAATTTCGGTATATCCGGCGCAATCTTTCGGAAGCAAAAAAGCATTATCAGGATTACAGGGAATACCTGTTAAATCAGCCAAAGCGTTCATCGCTCCCAAGATTTGATTGCGATCACCGGTAGCAGGTGTTCCTAAAGAAAAAGATGTAATTTCCGCATAATCCATAACTTATATCCTTTCTAAATATAAGCCAGATAAGCAAAAAAAGCATAAAAAATGGTTAATGATAAAATCAATATTTTTTATGAAAGTATAAAAATTAAATACTGGATTTTTTTGTAATAATAAATTATCTTAAGACCATAAAACCTAACAATATAAGGTAGTATATATGAACGCAACAGCCAAGCAGGAAAGTTTTTTTAATAAAATCAAAGCAATGGTTGTCAAAACCAGCCGTAGCATTATATGGCGCGGTCATTCTCAAGATAATGATATATCCGAAAAAATTGCTCAAAAAATACAAAAAAATTCTTACGACTTCAGTCAACAATTTCACAAAGACACATTTACTCCGCCATATTTAAGTCTGGTTGAGCAGTTAGAAGTTGATGATGAGCAAATTTTTCAAGCTGCAGTGTTTAATTTGACCAATATCGCCAAGTCACGCAATCGTTACAGTCAAGATATTATCGGCATTTTGGATAATTATTTGCAAAAAGATAGTCACAAACTTGAGCGCAAGGACTATGTTGCACATAAACTTAACGAAATTCACAAACTAATAAAGAAGTAAACTTAAAATGAGTGATGATAAAAATTCTGCTTCACCGCTATGGAAACGTTTTTTATTGAGATGCCTGAAATCTCCGATACATACCATGTTTGTTATGGCCTTGCTGTATGGAGCTTTTTATATTTATGTTTTGGGTAATGATGATTTTTATTACAAAATGGTTATGTTAGGCATAGTTTTGCTGTGGATACTATGGTGCATAGCTAAATATGTGCTTACCTTGATTTTGATACTTGGAGTTTTAGGAATCGGAGCATATTTATATTATGACTATTCGCAACGAGAAGTTGTCGAATGTGAGAAAACCGGCGGTTATTGGAATAAAAAGACCCAAAAATGCGAAGAAAAACGCAGTTTCTGGCAACAAGTTGAAGATAAGTGGGAAGATTTTAAGAATTTATCGTCAATCGTCCGCTGATAAAGGCTTTTTATGATTTTATCAAATAAAGCGACTGTTTTTCACAAAATTTGACAAAAAATATTGCATAAACTTGTGATATATGATACATTATCCCAGACATCATATATAAAACAAACAATTAAAACTTAACAATTATGCGTACTTTAGAAAGAATTAAGTGGAGTTTTATTGCTCTTGCTGCAGTTGGAATCATTCTGTTCTGGGTTTTCGGTTTTAATAACAATGAACAATTTTCGGCTTATTCGTTGTTTGCTGCCGGAATTTGCAGTTTTGTTGCCTTAATAGCAATCGGTCTGCAAGCCCTTCGAAAAAGAAACGGTTTCTATTACTAAGCTCCCACTTTCTGCAAAAATCCCGTCAGGAACTGTTTTTGTTCCTAACGGGTTTTTTTGTTGCGTAATGCTTACAACTTAACCGGCAAGCTTGCCATGGCAATGTTTAAACTTTTTACCACTACCGCAAGGGCAGGTATCATTGCGCGATACTTTACCCCAAGTATTGGGATTATGTGGATCAACTTCTTGTTTGCCGTATTGGAACGGAACCTGTTTTTCAGTTGCCGGAGCTTGCGAACCAACCAGAGATTCCGGAGATTCGTGAATCGCCTGCATATTGGTATGTTGTTGATTACGAGATTCAACAGCCGTAGCATCCTTATTTTGAATAACTGTACGTAACAAAATAAATGTTACTTTTTCACCCAACTGATTCAACATATCAGAAAACAGATTAAAAGCTTCTTTTTTATACTCATTGAGCGGATCTTTTTGACCATAGGCACGTAAAACAATAGTATGACGCATATAATCCAATGTGGCGATATGATCTTTCCACAAAGCATCAAGTTCTTGCAGGAGAACAGATTTTTCAACCATGCGGACAATTTCTTCCGGTACGGCTGAATTTTTCTCGGCCATATTCTTATCCACAGCATCATTGATATAATCAACCAGCTTTTCACAGTCCATTTCCGCTTCGTTAATCCATTTTTCAATCGGCAATTCCAATCCTGACAAACGAGCAACATCTTGCTTAATATCTTCCGTCGGCCATTCACGCGGAGCCGAACCATATACAATGCGAGAATAAATTGTGTTACGAACAATATCATGACGCATATCAGCAATTGTTTGCGAAACATCATCAGCTTCCATAAGTTCACGTCGTTGTTCATAAATAACTTTGCGTTGATCATTCATCACATTATCATACTTGAGCAGGTTTTTACGAATGTCAAAGTTACGTTCCTCAACTTTTTGTTGAGCTTTTTCCAGTGCTTTACTAATCCACGGATGAACTAATGCTTCACCTTCAGGCAAACCAAGGCGTTGTAACATTACACTCATGCGCTCAGAGCCGAAAATGCGCATCAAATCATCTTCCAAAGACAAATAAAATTTAGATGTTCCCGGGTCTCCTTGACGACCTGAACGACCACGCAGCTGATTGTCGATACGGCGGCTTTCATGACGCTCCGTACCAAGTATATAAAGACCTCCGGCAGCTTTAACTTTTTCTTTATCAGCTTCAACTTCGGCTTTAATTTTCTCTCGCAAAGCAACGATCTGCTCAGGAGTTTCATTTCCTTTGAGGGCATCTTTAAGGCGCATTTCAATATTACCGCCAAGCTGAATATCAGTACCTCGTCCTGCCATGTTGGTTGCAATGGTAATTGCTCCCGAAACACCGGCTTGCGCAACAATGGCAGCTTCACGTTCATGATGACGAGCATTCAAAATCTCAAATTTAACTTTTGATTTAGCGCGCAACAAATCTGCAACCAACTCCGATTTTTCAATTGAGGTTGTACCCACCAAAACCGGTTGACCTTTTTCATGACATTCAATAATTGTATTGATAATGGCATCGTACTTTTCTTTCTCCGTACGATAAATTTCGTCATGCAAGTCTTCGCGCAAAACCGGACGATTAGTCGGAATCTCAACACAAGCCAAATTATAAATATCGTTAAATTCCGCCTCTTCAGTCATGGCTGTACCCGTCATACCCGACAGCTTAGGATAAATACGGAAATAGTTTTGGAATGTGATTGAAGCAAGAGTCTGGTTTTCCGATTGAATAGAAACACCTTCTTTGGCTTCAATTGCCTGATGCAGTCCGTCAGAATAACGACGACCTTCCATCATACGACCGGTAAACTCGTCAATGATTATAACTTTGTCATTTTTTACAATATAATCAACATCACGCAAGTGCATTTTGTGAGCTCGCAGAGCCTGATTAACGTGATGAACAAGGCTGACATTGCCAATATCATATAGTCCGCCTTCTTTAATTAATCCGACTTCTTTAAGCAAAGCTTCAACATGACCCATGCCGGTTTCGGTCAGAGTAACGCTACGAGCTTTTTCATCTTTTTCATAATCATCATCAACCAATTGCGGAATAATTTTGTTTACTAAAATATATTTTTCAGAAGAATCTTCCGCAGCACCGGAAATAATTAATGGTGTCCTTGCTTCATCAATCAGAATTGAGTCAACTTCGTCGACAATAGCGTAGTTAAAAGGACGTTGTACCATATCATCCAGACGAAACTTCATGTTATCGCGCAAATAATCAAAGCCGAGTTCATTATTGGTCGCATATAGAATATCAGCATTATAAGCCGCACGACGTTCTTCGTCACTTTTTTCATGAATGATATAATCGACAGTCAGACCGAGAAACCGATAAACTTGCCCCATCCACTCAGCATCACGTTTTGCCAAATAATCATTGACGGTAACGATATGTACACCTTTTCCTTCCAGAGCATTCAGATAAGCAGCCAGAGTTGCTACCAGAGTCTTACCTTCACCGGTTTTCATTTCGGCAATTTGTCCTTTGTGCAGAACAATACCGCCGATGAGTTGGACATCGTAGTGACGTTGTCCGAGAGTACGTTTGGCAGCTTCGCGAACAACGGCAAAGGCTTCCGGCAAAATATCATCCAAAGTTTCTCCGTTTTTTAGTCGATTACGAAACTCATCCGTTTTAGCGCGTAGTTGTTCATCATTAAGAGGGGCTATTGAAGCCTCAAAAGAATTGATTTTTTCAACGATTTTGTACTGTTTGCGAACATATCTGTCATTGGCACTACCAAAAATCTTGCGTGCAATTGAGCCTATCATGTGATTATTTTTCCTTATTTAAATATATACGTTAGTTTACATTTAGTGTTTTATGTCAGATAAGTCAATAGTTGCTGACAATTTATACCTGAACAGAAAAAAAAGTTGGAAATCATAGAAGAATTATTATATAAGAAAAAAAGAATAATATTTAACAATAGGAGATAGGGGATGAATAAAAAATATCTGGCTTTGGCATTGACCGGAATGGTTGCTTTGGCAACAAATGCACAAGCAGAAGGTAAAAACGGTGTTGCTGCCGTAGTCAACGGCAAAGAGCTTAAAGTTGCGGATATGCGTGCTGCCTACAACAGTAATCAGGCAATCAAAAGCAAAGCCAGTTTTGATGAGTTTTATAAAAAGACATTAGATGTTTTTGTTGATGGAGAACTTGTTTATCAGGCCGCTGTAAAAGAAAAAATTATGGATACTCCCGAATACAAAACACAATTGAAATTGGCCGAACAAGAATTAGCTCGCAAAATTTACCTTGAGAAAAAAGTTGCTTCTCAGACCAACGATGCCGAAGTTAAAAAACTCTATCAGGAATATAAGAGCCAATTCAAATCAGAAAAAGAAGTCAAGGCTAAACACATTTTGGTTGATTCCGAAGCCAAGGCCAAAGAAGTTATCGGCAAACTCAACAAAGGCGGCAATTTTGATAAATTGGCCAAAGAGTATTCCAAAGAGCCTGCAGATCTTGGTTGGTTTACCAAAAAAGTTATGGTTCCTGAATTTGCAGAAGCCGCTTTTTCTATGAAAAAAGGCTCTTATTCTAAAGCTCCGGTAAAAACCCAGTTTGGTTATCATGTTATCAAACTTGAAGATATTCGCGATTCTAAGCCGGCAACTTTGAAAGATGTTGAGCCGCAACTTAAAGCTATGGTTACTCAAGCATCTCTTGCCAAGACTTTTCAAAATTTGAGCAAAGATGCCAAGATTACCAAATATGATATTAAAGGAAATACAATCGAATAATTTTAATTAATAAAAAACACCCTCAAAATTTGAGGGTGTTTTTTATTATGTTGTTAAAGTCAATATTATACCAATACATAGTGGTGTTGCTAAATTATCATCCAGCTCTAATTTATCTTCAAACAACTCCAAAACAGTTGCTGTTGCACAAGCGATTACATTTGTATATGTAAAATGATAAATCGGTTCAAATAGCATATTAACAATAATTGCGCTGATAAAAAACGCAATGGTTCCTTCCAGTGATTTTTGTTTATAAATTTTGTGTTGTCCGATTGTGCTGCCGACCAGAGCCGCCAGACTGTCCGAAATCAGCATTACAGTCATGGCAATAACCGCAATAGGTTTAATAAACAGCAAACTGCATATAAAAGCCGAAGCTAAAACATATATGCTGCCGCTAGGCACAAAGCGTATTCGATTACGCTCTTTTCTTCGCAGGATTTTGCCAAAAATAGTATTAAAATATTTTCTAATTTGTCCGTGTTGCCGAAAACTGCCATACTCAATAGTAATATCCCCAATTAGCAAAACAGCAAAAACTAACAGTGATAATGAGCGTGGAGCAAAATAAATCAATACAGGAATCCATAATGAGCTTAAGTGAATGATTTTACGATATATTTCCTGATATTTTATTTTGCAAAACTTCTGATTAATATTGCTGTTTTTTAAATTATCCACTTCCATATCCTTTGGGTTGCCCTTTCTGTTTTATTTGTTATATTGGCATCGAAACAAGGAGGAATATATGTTCAAAAATTTTGATTTTCAGCAGTTTATCAGTGCATTTTTTGTTTTATTTGCCATCATTGACATCATTGGCACCATGCCGATTATTATTTCGCTCAAAAAACGCGGCAAAATTATACATCCGTTAAGAGCGGCGATTTTGTCATTTGCAATGTTTATGCTTTTTCTCTACGTTGGAGAGGCTTTTCTAAAATTATTTAATGTTGATATTTCTTCTTTTGCTGTTGCCGGTTCTTTGATTATCTTCGTTATGGCGTTGGAAATGGTTTTGGATATTCATATATTTAAAGATACCGAAGATTCGCCTAAGGATTCAACGTTTTTCCCCATAGTATTTCCACTTATCGCCGGAGCCGGTGCTTTAACAACCTTGTTATCTATTCGTTCACAGTTTCACAGTATTAATATAATTTTTGCCGTTGCTGCCAATATGGTTATTGTTTACGGTGTTTTGCGCTTTGCCAAAAAAATTGCTGCATTATTGGGAGCCGGAGTTATTTATATGATTCAAAAATTCTTCGGTATCATTTTGCTTGCCATTTCGGTCAAACTTTTTACTACCAATCTGACAGAAATTATTGAGGGCTTTATTCACCGCGCTGAATAATTTGTCCTAAAAGACCGCTTCCCGAAAAACTGTAAGCATCACTTTCGCTGATAATGATATGATCAATAAGCCGTATGCCTATTGTTGTGCAGGCTTCTTTGATTTGCATTGTAATCTGTACATCGGCAGATGAGGGAGTAACATTGCCTGACGGATGATTATGAGCCAGAATAATCGCACTTGCTTTGTTGCTTAAAGCCGCCTTAATAACTTCACGCGGATGAATCGAAACCATATTGACAGTTCCTTTTTGCATAAGCTCTTGTTTTATTACTTGCAATTTGCTGTTCAGATAAATAATGTGCAACTCTTCAACATCTGAAAAAGCCATGGTTGCGCGGCAATAATCAAGCAAAGCATCTGTTGTCAGCAAAATTGGTAATTCTGATTCACACAAATTTTGCCAAGATGTGCGTTCAATTGCCGCCACAATAATCCTAAAAATTGTATAAGCACTGTCTTTAATTCCATCAACTTCAAATAATTCTTCTTTCGGAGCATTTATAACCCGAGCAAAACTTCCAAATTTGCGAATCAATTTTTTGGCAATTGGTTTCACATCTCGTCGCGGAATAGCAGTAGTCAATAATAACTCTAAAAGCTCATAATCAGGCATATCTCTACCACCGCTGAGTAAAAAACGTTCTCTTAAGCGTTGGCGATGACCAATATAATCAGATTTAATATTGTTATCAGTCATGTAGTCCCTTCAAATAACAAAATGCTTAAATTTTATAGGGCGGTTTATCCCAACCTTTTGATGAATATGTAAAGACTTCACAGCCGTCCTTGGTAACACCGAGCGAATGCTCAAACTGCGCTGATAATGTTTTATCGCGAGTTGTTGCGGTCCAACCGTTTTGAAGAATTATAGCATCTTTTTTGCCGATATTAATCATCGGTTCAATGGTAAAAAACATTCCTTCTTCCAATAGCGGACCGGTGCCTTTACGCCCGCAGTGCATTACATTCGGTTCATCATGAAAAACTTGTCCCAACCCGTGTCCGCAAAACATATCGACAACCGAATATCCGTATTTATGAGCATATTCCTCAATTACTGCGCCAATATCTCCCAAGCGCGCCCCCGGTTTAACAACATCAATACCGCGCATCAAACATTCATAAGTAACATCGCACAGTCGTTTCGCCTTAATTTTAGGGTTTCCGGCATAATACATACGACTTGTATCACCATACCAACCATCAACAATAGCTGTCACATCAATATTAAGAATATCTCCGTCAGCCAATTTCCTTTCATAATCGGGAATCCCGTGACAGATAACATGATTAATGGAAATGCAGGTCGATTTCGGATAACCGCGATAGCCCAAACAAGCAGGAATAGCACCATTATCTTCTATATACTTGCGACACAAATCATCAAGTTCGCCGGTAGTTACACCGACTTGAACATACGGCGTGATAAAATCCAAACATTCAGCAGCAATTTTACCGGCTGTTCGCATTTTTTCAAAATCTTCTTTATCATCGTGGATAACCACTCCGTCATTTCTTTTATATGCCACTTCAAAAACCTTTCTCTAGTATGTTATTTCTATTTTTTCGGCAATGCTCACATTTGTTTTATCGACATTACAACCATAACAGATAAACTGCAATCCGTTTTTTGCTTCTTCAAACAGTTTTGCTGCGGCCACCGGCGCAACATTCCATATAAATTTTGCCTCATTACAATTGTTTTGCGGCACAATCATAAGGACATAGGTATCAAATCCTCTTGCTCGCAACTTTCGCATTTCTTCAAACATTTCAATTTCAAAAAAATTAATGTCAATCGGAAAAACAGCCTTGTATCCTTGATAACCATATAATGTTCTGATAAACACAAAGCACTTATCTCCTTTTTCATTAGAGAGTTCAAAATGGATATGCGGCAGATGATCATCTTGTTCAGTTCCTCGGCATTCTGTATATTTTGCAAATTCTTTGATAACTTTGTTGTTGAAGGCTTCTTTGAATAAGCGTTCTTCATAACGAGGACTGGTAAAAATAAGATGCCCGTTTTTGTTGATGTATTCAATTTTGTATTTAATAATTCGATTCTTGTTTGTTGAGCGTTTTACTAACACATCCATGCCTTCGGTACAAATAGAATTAATTTCTCTACGTGCGCAAAAAGCCGGCACAACTGATTCGTCTGATAATTTTATATCAATAATCATTGAATTGTAGCGTTTGACTACCGTAGCCGGAAATAATGTGTGGCGATAATCCAAAACAATTTCTCCATATCATAGCGTTAAAACAACTAAATATTATCCAACTTTAAAATTTTAGCAAGAACAACTGTTGTTTTTGGTCAAAAAATAGTAGACAGTCGCACATGTTTGCTATATTAATCAAGGGTTAATGTTTTTTTGTTTTTTTGGGAAGTAAAAATGACTACAAGCGTAAAACAAATAAGAAATACCTTTTTGAACTATTTTGCCGGAAAAGAACACAAAATTATTCCGTCATCTTCTTTGGTGCCGAATAATGATCCGACTTTGATGTTTACCAATTCCGGTATGGTGCAATTTAAAAATATTTTTACCGGTAATGAAACAGCGACATTCAAACGAGCAACCACTTCCCAAAAATCAGTTCGTGCCGGTGGTAAGCATAATGATCTTGATAGCGTTGGATATGACGTTCGTCATCACACTTTTTTTGAAATGCTGGGCAATTTTTCATTTGGTGACTACTTCAAAGAAGAAGCCATTAATTATGCTTGGGAGTTGGTTACCAAAGAATTTTGCTTACCCAAAGACAGATTAGCGGTAACAGTTTTCCATACAGATGATGTTTCTCGTCAAATTTGGCGCAAAGTATCCGGTTTGCCTGAAGAGCGCATTATCGGTATTAAGACCAAAGACAACTTTTGGCAAATGGGTGATACCGGTCCTTGTGGCTATTGTTCTGAAATTTTTTATGACCACGGTGAGCATGTTTGGGGCGGATTACCGGGCACTCCGGAAGAAGACGGTGATCGTTGGATTGAAATTTGGAATCTGGTTTTTGACGAGTTTGAGGATTTACCGGATGGTTCACGCATTGAATTGAAACAAAAATGTATTGATACCGGTATGGGATTGGAACGTATTTCGGCAATTTTGCAAGGTGTTCACTCTAACTATGATATTGATCTTTTTCAAAATATCATTCGTGACATTGCCAATATTGCCAATTCCGACCCCAAAGGTCCGTTGCAGTCTTCACATAACGTTATTGCAGACCATCTTCGTTCTGCATCGTTCTTGATTGCCGACGGAGTGTTGCCATCCAATGAAGGTCGCGGCTATGTTTTGCGTCGTATTATGCGTCGAGCCATGCGCCACGCTCACATGATTGGTGTTAAAGAGCCGATGATGTACAAATTATTGCCTTCATTACAACGCGAAATGGGTGAGGCTTACCCTGAGCTTTATTCTGCGGAATCATTGATTAAAGAAACCATTAAAACCGAAGAAGAACGTTTTATCAAAACAATGGAAAAAGGTCTCAAGCTTTTGGACGATGAAACATCAGCTTTCAAAGCCGGTGATGTATTGTCTGGTGAAACAGCTTTTAAGCTTTATGATACTTATGGTTTTCCCTTGGATTTGACCGAAGATGCACTCAAATTGCGTGAGATTAAAGTTGATACCGAGGGCTTTAATGCCGCCATGGAGCGTCAAAAAGCCGAAGCTCGCAAAAACTGGGCAGGATCCGGAGATGCAGGAACAGAAAAAATCTGGTTTGAACTTCAGGATAAACTTGGTAGCACCGAATTTGTCGGTTATAATACACTTAATTCGGATGCTGTTATTACGGCGCTGATTCAAAACAATGAAACAGTTGACAGTATAACTGAAGGAGAGTTTTTCCTTTTGGCTAACCAAACACCGTTTTATGCCGAAATGGGTGGCCAAGTCGGTGATAAAGGAATAATTGTTTGTGATAAGTTTGAAGCAGAAGTTATTGATACTAAGAAAAAACTCAATGGTTTGCACGTTCATGTTTGCAAATTATTGCGTGGTACGGTTAACCTTGGTGACAGCTCATCTTTCCGAGTTGATGTTAAAAATCGTCGCAATATTCAGGGCAACCATACGGTTACTCACTTATTGCACAAGGCTTTGCAAAAGAAATACGGCAGTAGTGTAACCCAAAAAGGTTCATATGTTGCGCCGGATCGTATGCGTTTTGACATTGCTTATAATAAGCAAATTACAGAAGCAGAAATCAGAGAATTGGAAAACGACGTTAATGAAATGATTCGTGCCAATTATCCGGTTACCACCAAGTTGATGAGTCAAGATGATGCTGTCAAAGAAGGTGCAATGGCTTTGTTTGGTGAAAAATATGGTGAAGAAGTTCGCGTTGTTTGCGTTGGTGATGGTGTATCAATGGAATTATGCGGTGGTACCCATGTTCGCAATACCGGCGATATCGGATATTTTAACATTATTAGCGAAGGTGCGATTGCTGCTGGTGTTCGTCGTTTAGAATGCGTCAGCGGTGTTGGGGCCGAAAAATTCACCCAAGATGTTGAAGATAAACTCCATCGTGTAGGGCAGGCATTAAAATCAGGCTTTAATGATATAGAAATCCGAATTGCTCAATTGTTGGAAGAAAAGAAAGAACTTGAAGTTAAATTGTTTGAACTCAAGAAAAAATTTGTCAGCAACAAAGCGGCAGATAATCCGAATAATTATGAGGATGTTAATGGTGTTAAATTTGTTTCTCGTATTCTCGAAAACATAGAAACCAAAGAACTTAAGGCATTTATCGATGAGATTAAATCGCAATATCCTACCAATCTCGTTGTTGCGTTGTTTACGGTTAATAATGGTAAAGTATCTGTTGTTATCGGTGTAACAGATGATTTAATTCAACGTATTTCAGCTGTTAATTTGATTAAAGCAGTTGCTCCGCACGTTGGCGCACAAGGCGGTGGCGGTCGTCCCGATATGGCGCAAACCGGTGGTAGTGATGCTTCCCAGCTGGATGTTGCAGTAGATGCTATTCGCAAAGCTATAATTTAAGAGCGATTGCACCACGCCATAAAAAAAATCTCCTTAAGGAGATTTTTTTTTGTATAAAAGGCGGTTCGTTATGTAACGATTGCTTCGGTTAGCTCCTCGCAATCTAACAACCTCACGTCGTTTGTTTTGTAAATTCGCCGTAGTTGCTGTCGCTTTCTAGGCTCATTAACAAAACCGCACCGCGCCATAAAAAAAATCTCCTTAAGGAGATTTTTTTTATGGCGCGCCCTAGACGATTCGAACGTCTGACCCACAGCTTAGAAGGCTGTTGCTCTATCCTGCTGAGCTAAGGGCGCTTAAAAGATATAAACTGATTGTCTAAATCTCATATTTTGAAGAATTTGTCAATAGTGTTTCTGCAAAATTGCTGTATGTTTTGAGCAAAACAAACTTGTAAATAGGCTATCACAATCAAAATCTGTCAACCACAAAAAGTTCTTTATTTTTTTGATGAACTGTTCTAATATAAATCAGGATTTGGCAAATGCCGGATCCGGCACCATTTGAGGTGCAGGGCTTTGAACGGCTCTTATAACACTCGGTGTTGATATAACATCGTTAACAATTATATCCCCGGCTCTGGTCGGGGAGCTTTCAGCGTATGTCCAAGAGTAATTTGTATACCCTAAAGGCTGAAAGAGTCATTTAGTGTTATGTGATTGTTCAACTCCCTGACCACCTTTCTGGGTGGTTTTTTTGTATATCACGCGGGAGACTGAAAATAATGAACTTGGCAATCCATTTGCATTTATATTATGGAGAGCAATGGGACGAAATCAAAAACTATTTGCTCAATATAAAGTTCTCTTATGATTTATATATAACATTGCCGGAGGACAATTTTGCTTTAATTCGGAAAATTAAATCATTTCATAAAGAAACAAAAATTTTTGTAATAGAAAACAGAGGCTACGATGTTGGAGCATTTATCTTTTTTTTACATCGGATAAACCTATCGGATTATGACTTGATACTAAAATTGCACACCAAAGGAAAAAATGGCTGCGATTGGCGGATAGGTTATTATACTGTCAGCAGAAAATACTGGAACAAATTATTGTTTGAAGGCTTGTTGGGAAGCGAAAAACTCTTTGCAAAAAATATGCAGAATTTTGAAAAATTTCCCAAGTTGGGGATGATTGGTTCCAAGTATCTGATTACTTCTGCTTTCAGAAATTACAAACCCGTTGCTCACGATGTCCATAAAATGATGAAAGAGCTGATAAACGTTTATCCAGCGAGAATCAAATTTGTGGCTGGTACCATGTTTATGGTCAGAAGCAGTTTACTGCAAAAAATCAAAGACAATTTTTCTTTTGAAGATTTTGAACAAACGGACAAAAATACAAAAGACGGTACCTTAGCGCACATATTAGAGCGTGCATTCGGTAGTCTTGTTGTTGAGAGTGGGTACGAAATCAAAGGCTTTGATACAAATGCCGGATTCGTTTTAAGCAGACTTGTTTTGCCTCTAAGAAATTTTTTGTTCAGCAAAACGCTTAAGCGGAATTTATTAAAAATCAAGATATGCAAAATTCCGGTTTATTGGCAGAAAATATCCCGAAATAAAATATGTATTCTTAGTGGCAAATCTTCTAAACAATTTGATGAAAGTAAATGAAATGAACATTTGTTTTTCAATAAGCGCTGATTATGTTTTTCAAATGATAACGACGATGGTATCTGTTTTGGAAAACAATCAAGATTCTGATATAAATTTTTATGTTCTGTCAACCGGATTATCCGCAAAAGACAAGGAGCTGGTCGATAAACTAACGGAATATTATCCCAACTTTTCCGTAAGATATATAGATGTTGATGCTATGTTGTTTCAAAATTTTAACTTTACGATTAATTACATAACGGTAGAAACCTATTTCCGATATATTATTGCCGATTTACTACCGGATATTGATAAAATTTTGTATTTAGACGCGGATTTGAGCGTCAACAAGAATATCGGCGATTTATACAACGCCGACATT
>JAFTLF010000071.1 GCA_017452885.1 Alphaproteobacteria bacterium | reverse complement strand
TTTGCAGGTGGCAAAACACGCCAAACTTATTGCCAAGAAAACAAAAATACTTAACTCTGAAAAAGCATATATACTTGGGTTGCTTCATGATTATGGGGAATATCAAGAGCAAAAAGATAGGCGCTTATTTCATGGAACTGCCGGTTATGATGAGATGATGTATTTGGGGTTTGATGAGGTTGCCCGCACGTGTCTAAGTCATAGCTTTTTTGATGAGCAGATTACACCGGAAAATTATTGTTCTTATGATGCTGATTGTATATTGCGTGCAGCTAAGATTATAGCAAAAAACCCTCTTGACGATTACGATAGGCTGATTCAAATAAGCGATTTAACCGTTACCGGATGGAATGCAACAGATATTGATAAAAGATTAGATTTTATTGCTCAAAAATACCATGTTTCTGAAGAAATCATTTCTTATAAAAGAGAGCAAGCACACAAACTAAAAAGCTATTTTGATAAATTATGTGGCGAAGATGTTTATCACATTTTAGGATTGAAAAATGATTAATATTCAAAAATATAGTTATCATACTCACAATAATTCTCAAGGCCTTTTTGATGGCAAGAGTTCCGCCGAAGAAATGATTGCACAAGCGGAAGCTTTAGGATTTGAAGAAATTGGGGTGAGTAATCATCTTTGTGTACATCCTAATGTGCCATTAAACACCAGTAAAATGTTTTTTGATAACCCTCAAAAAGCAATAGATATTTACAAAAAAATGTATAATGAGCTTGATGAAGTTGCTTCGCGTCATAAAATTAAAGTTTTCAAAGGGTTTGAGGTCGACTTTTTTCCTTCGGCAACGTGGCGCAGTTGGTTTGAGGCAATTATAAAAGAGTTGGATTATGACTATTTGATTGGTGCTTCACATTTTATTTGTGCTGCTGACGAATCTTTCTTGTGCAATATTTATCATCTTAACAGGCTTCCTGCAGATACCGATAGCGATAGAATGCAGGAATATTTAAGAGGTTATTGGAAAAATGTGCAAGGAGCTGTAGAAAGTGGTTATTTCAATTTTATTGCTCATTTTGATTATTGCACACAATTTGATTTATGTACAACGCCGGAATGGGACGAAATAAAACAAAACGTTATTGATGCTTTTTCATCTCATAAACAGCCGTTTGAGATTAATACCGGCGGAATAGAACGAATAGGACGACCTTTTCCGGATTGGAATATGGCAGAAAAGCTTGTTAGACGAGGAGTTCCTGTGGTAATTAGTTGCGACTCTCACCACACCAGTCAGATTGGTCGCTACTTTGTTGAGGTAGAAAATTTTCTTGCCAATATTGGCTGTAAATACCGTTTTAAGTTGCAAAAGTAATTAATGAACAGAGTCAAGTAACGTTGCTTAAGGTGTTGAATTTAAACTTAATTTAAAATAATACTTTTTATGTGTTTATAACTCTTCTTTTTCTGTTTTAAATTTTTTATAAAAAATATAAAAATAAGTTATGGAAAATTTTATGGAAAAATATAGTGTTTCACGTGAAACATTTGAAATGTTAAAAACATATCAGTCGCTTTTGTCTGAATGGCAAAAGAGGTTTAATCTTGTTAGTAACAGTTCTTTGTCTAATGCTTGGGAGCGTCATTTTATTGACTCTGTTCAACTTTGGAAACACATTCCATCTGATGCTAAAAATTTGTTGGATTTTGGCTCTGGGGCT
>JAFTLF010000070.1 GCA_017452885.1 Alphaproteobacteria bacterium | reverse complement strand
CACAATAGCAAAGAGCATCAGAGCTCTGACATGTGTTGCACAATAACGCCAGGCACCACCAAAAATTCCGCTTAACGGCAATTTATTATTTATATTTTCCGTCACCATATTTTTCTCTGATTAAACCTTTTTTACCAAACTAACAACTTATCCCAACTATTTGATTGACGAATCAAGAGGATTAAAGCGTAAAAGCATTACCTTCCACATATCATACTTTTCAGCATATTTATCCGCCAATATTGTATAAGGAGCGCAAATATATACCGCTCGACGCGCACTATCAGCTACCGAACGAAAATGATTATCTCCATTATAACGACTCATATCAACAATATCTACACGACGTACACTTCCATCTTGATTGAGTTGCGCTTTGATTTCGACAATCATATCTTCAATTCCCATCGCCCCCGGATCAAGATACCAACAAGCGCGCAATCGTCCGGCAATTGCATCAATTTCCGAAATTGATAATTCACTAAAATACGATCCTCCGATACCGCCTTCAATCCCCATATTATTAACCTCAGTTCCCTCTTTGATTGTTGCTTCCGAACTGATATTTGCTTCCTTTTCCAAAGCATCTACCGAAGCCAAAAGACTTTTCAATGGATTTGCTAATTCCGGCTTTGAAGTATCTTTTTTCGGCTCAGAACTTTTTTTAGGAGTCGGCTTCTTGGGTTGCGGAGTAATTTTGGGCTTACGCGGTTGCGGTTTTACTTTAGGCTTTGTTGCCGGTTTAGGAGCTTCCAAAAAATCATTTTTTATCGGCTTCGGTTCTGCCGCCGGTTTTTCTTCAACATCTTCTTTTACATTTGTTTTTTCAGGCTCTGTTTCCTCTTTTGGTTTCGGCTCTTCTTTGGTATATTTTTTTTCTATTTTACGTTTGACCTGACTTGCTTCCTTATTTTCTTCACCCATTTTCGCCTTTGGAGGAAGATTGGTCATTTCCGAAATTTTTACATCTTTCAAATCAACAATAATTGGCACTTGCCCAGGCGTTGCTCGATTATTCCAAAACAACGGTAAATCAATTACGCACAAAAGAAATACAACCATGTGCAAAACTATCGATTTTTTCAAAGACTTATTCATCGTTGCCTATTTTTTCTTCTGTGCAGATAAAGGTCTCGGCTCTGTTTTCAGACCGACTTTTTCAAACCCGGCTTCTTTCAAAATTGCCATCAGGCCGATAACCCGCCCATATTCAGCTCCGGTATCACCTGATATTGTAACCGTTAATTTATTGTTTGCTTCTTGCAGCGCCTTAAGCTTATCTATAATCTTATCTGCAGGAATTTCTATTTCACCAATATAATAATATCCGTCTTTATCAACACTGATATTAATTGATGTTTCTTCACCCTCCATTGCTTTTCCGCCAACCTTAGGCAAATCTAAAGCAATACCTGAAGTCATCAATGGTGCCGCCACCATAAAAACCACTAACAATACCATCATTACATCCATAAGATTGGTAATATTAATATCCGCATTACGATGATAGCGAGTAGATTGCCGACGATTGTTTTGAAGCGAAAACATTTTATTCTCCGGCCATTTCGGCTTTAATTGCCGTATCATCAATTTCACGAGATAAAATACTGGAAAATTCTGCCATAAAATTTTCTAGCCGTTTAGCATATTTATCAATATCTGAAGATATTTTATTATACGCAACCACTGCCGGAATAGCCGCAATCAAACCAAATGCTGTAGTAAATAAGGCTTCGGCAATACCAGGAGCCATTGCTGCCAGAGAATTACTTTGCGTCGTTGCAATAGCATTAAAGCTATTAATAATTCCCCAAACCGTTCCAAACAAACCGACCAACGGTGCAACAGAACCTGTCGAAGCCAAAAAACCTAAACGATTATCAAGCTCATCAAGCTCTTTTTCCATTGAAACAGTCATTGCTTTTTCTATACGTTGTTGCAATGAAACACCTCTCAAACCACGATCAGTTTTTGATTTAAGAATATTAGTACGCTTCCATTCACGCATGGCAGACACAAACATTGCTGCCATTGGATCAGCAGGATGATTACCGATAGTTTCATACAGACGATCTAAAGATCCACCTGACCAAAAACGCTCTTCAAATTTTTGAGATCTAGACTTTAGTTGACGTAAAACACCCCATTTTTCAAATATAATTGCCCATGACCACACTGATGCGGCAATCAAACCAATCATTACTACTTTGGTAACCGTATCTGAGGCCCAAACCAAATCCCACATTGACATTTGTGCAGCAACTTCCTGTACAACTTCTGTTTCCATAGCAAAACCATACCTTTTTGATTAAAGATTTCATAAATTTATCGGGAATGTAACACAAATTATTAAAGATTCAATTAATATGTTATTTTTTATCAATATTTGCAAACAACTAAATAGCCTGAATCTTTGCCAACATATCTTTAGGTATTCTTGTCGGACGCTTTGTTCGCAAAGAAACGTACACCGCTTTGACATCCACACTGACCAAAATCTGATCTCCACGCATAATATCCTGATGTATTTCGACACTGGCTCCGCCAATAGAAGTAACTCGACAACTAACCACCAATTCATCATCCAAAACTGCCGGAACTTGATAATCAATATCACAATGACGTACAACAAAAGCAAATTTATCTTCACTTTCCAATCCATCTTGCTGACGCACTCCGAGTGAACGAATAAATTCCGTACGAGTTCTTTCTGCAAATTTAAGATAATTCGCATAATATACTATACCACCGGCATCGGTATCCTCATAATATACTCGCACCGGAAACAAAAAAACTCCGTCTTGTAATTCTCCGCTAATTGAAGCTACCGGTTTTATTATCATTTTTATCTCCTTATTTCGCTATACAGCGTCTAAAAATCGCCTATATCAATTATCCAACAAATCCAATTGAACGGTTGCCTTGTCTTTTTTCAATTTAGGAACACCCAGATATTGACAACCCAAATCAGAAATAACACGTCCTCGAGGTGTTCTTTGCAACAAACCAAGTTTCAATAAAAACGGTTCAATTACTTCTTCTATTGTTTCTCTTTCCTCTGACAAAGCCGCCGCCAAAGTATCTGCTCCAACCGGACCTCCTCCATAATTCTGCACAATACAATTAAGGTACCGCCGATCGAAAGCATCTAATCCCATATCATCAACATCTAAGCGCCGTAAAGCATTATCTGCAATTTTATTATCAATTTCAGATACACCGCAAACAACACCAAAATCTCGCACTCTGCGTAACAATCTTCCTGCCACACGAGGTGTTCCTCGTGAACGTTTTGCTATTTCTAATGCACCAATCTCTGATAACGGCATACTGAGTAAATTAGCCCCTCGCAACACAATCTTTTTCAACTCTTCCGGAGAATAAAAATCTAATCGCAACGGAATTCCAAAACGCTCACGCAACGGCGTAGAAAGCATTCCCGAACGAGTTGTTGCCCCAACCAAAGTAAAAGGCTGTAAATCAATTCGCACTGATCGAGCAGATGGCCCCTCACCGATAATCAAATCAAGCTGAAAATCCTCCATTGCTGAATACAAAACTTCTTCAATAGCCGGATTTAATCTATGAATTTCATCAATAAACAAAACATCATTACGCTCAAGATTGGTCAAAATAGCCGCCAAATCACCAGACTTAGAAATCATTGGTGCTGCCGTTGCTCGAAATCCCACTCCCAGTTCCTTAGCTACAATAGATGCCAATGTCGTTTTTCCTAATCCCGGAGGACCAAACAATAACACATGATCCAAAGCCTCTCCTCGAGATTTTGCCGCCTCAATAAAGACTTTCAAATTCTCACAAACAGCCTTCTGACCGACAAAATCATCAAGACTGGTTGGACGTAAACTAACCGGATTATTCTGAATAACTTCATCCTCATCAAGTTTACGAGGACTTACAATCCGTTCTTCATCAATCATAATAGACTAGTCCTTTCTGATAAATTCTTTTAACGCCAACTTGATTAGACTGCTCATATCTGCATCAGGTTCTTGTGCCATAGCCTGATTCACTGCACGATATGCTTCCAAACGTTGATAACCAAGATTTACCAAAGCAGAAATTGCATCTTCCATCAAAGTAGGATCTTCAACTCGCGCAGTCAATTTATCTTCATAACTATTAACCTGCTCATCAGAACTCATCCCTTGATAATCCATTTCTTTAGCAAATTCCCCAACCGGTATGGTTACTATTTTATCCTTGAGTTCGGTAACTATACGAGCAGCCAACTTAGGGCCAACGCCATTGGCTCTGGTAAACATTGTTTTATCTTGCGCGGCAATTGCTTGCGACAATTGTTTCGGTGACAATACCGAAAGAATTGCCAAACAAACTTTTGCCCCAACCCCCTGAACTTTTGTTAACGTCGTAAACCACTCTTTTTCCCACGCATCGCCAAAACCAAACAAGGTTATACTATCTTCACGCACCACTGTTTCAATAGCCATGCTGGCATCACCTCCCAACACCAAACGCCCCAATGTCTTTGCAGAAGCAAAAACCTGATAACCAACTCCGTTAACATCAATAATGCAAAAATCCTCACCTATTGTATCTATTTTACCACGTAATTTGGCAATCATCCGTTTATTCCTTACCATCTGTCTGTCAACATCCTAAACAAAAAGCTTTATCCCTGCAAGAGCTTTTTGCAATTTAGAACGAAAAAAGAACATTATTTTATATTACAGCTAGTATTTTCATATTGTTCAAGATAGTCAATCCATTCTGAACAACCTTGTTCTTCAAAAAACTGCCGCAAAAAAAACAACATAAAATCATGACGCTTTTTAGCCTCTGCATATCCGGCTTCGGTCATCATCATATTTTTGAGCTTAAGTAATTTTTCAAAAAAATGATTAACAAAATTATCAGAACTTCGGTTAGGTTTCTTATATTCTTCTGCACTTAAATTAATTTCCGGCCAAATATTCGGAGCAAAAATCGGAGTATCACAACGAGCTAACGCATAAGCTAAACAACGAATTGTTCCCATAGCACCAATAGCATCAAGCATATCGGCATCAGAAACAACTTTCCCTTCCAAAGTTTGTGGTCGCACACCTTTGAGTGCTTTATTATACCCCATATTTGCAATAATATCGCATATTTGCGCTTGTTTCTCAGCAGAAACATTGGCTTCCCTCATTATAGTACGTGCATTCGTCAAGTTTTCAGCGTACTCGGCCCCAAACAGCTTATAATCATCCACATCATGCAACAAAGCCGCCAATGCAACAATTTCAACATCGGCATTCTCCTGCATAGCCAACCGCAAAGCTGTTTTGCATACTCTTTCTACATGTTCAAAGCCATGCCCTGTGTTATCTTGAACCAATAAAGAAATTACTTTTTCTTTGATTAAATCAAAATTCATACTTTCTCTGCCAATTATATCTTAACTGAAGAAGAACGTCGATAACTATTATGACATATTGCCATTGCCAAAGCATCTGAACTATCATTATTTTTGGGTCTACACCCGGGAAGCAAAATTTTCACCATGGTTTCAACCTGATGTTTATCAGCTTTTCCTACACCAACAACAGCTTTTTTAATTTTATTCGGCTCATATTCCGTTACCGAAATACCAAACAAAGCCGGAGCCAACATTACCACTCCGCGCGCCATACCCAGCTTAATTGTTGAATGCGGGTTATCATTCAAAAACACTTGCTCAATTGCTGCTTCCTCAGGCCTATAAAGCTCTATCACTTCAGAAAGAGCTTTATGAATAACCGCTAATCTATCAGCAAGCGGCATTTTAGGCGATGTTGGAATAAAACCATCTGCCACATAACGCAATTTATTATTTTCAACTTCAATTACGCCCCAACCGGTTGAAGACAAACTTGGATCCAGCCCTAAAATTCTAACCATTTCCACTCCTCTCACCGATTAACATAGCACATTCCCCACAAAAGCCAAGCAGATACAAAAAAATCCCCAAACATAAAAGACAAAAAGCCGGACTATAAATTTTTATATAGACCGGCTTTTACAAATTATTTTAAAAGACTACAACTTAGCTAAAATTTCCTCTGAAATTTCAGCATTATGATATACGTGTTGTACATCATCATCATCTTCCAAAGCATCAATAAAGTCAAAAAACTTCTGTGCTGTTTCCAAATCAGTAATATCAGTCTTAACCATCGGTTTCCAATCAAGACGAGAAGCTGACGGAGTACCAAAAACTTTTTCAAGAGCTTCCGTAACAACGCCAAGATCATCCGGAAGAGTTTCAATATCATGATGCTCTTCATCGCTGATAACATCATTAGCACCAGCTTCCAACGCGGCTTCAAAAACCTTATCTGCCTCTGCCACAGATAACGGATATTCAATAAAACCTATACGTTCAAAATTAAAAGCTACCGAACCTGTTTCACCCATAACTCCGCCACGTTTACCAAAAATCGTACGAACATTGCCGGCAGTACGATTTTTATTATCCGTCATTGCCTCAACAATAACCGCAACTTTTCCCGGACCAAATCCTTCATAACGAGCAGAAACATAATCAGCTCCACCGGCTGTTTGACTGGCTTTTGCAATAGCACGTTCAATATTATCTTTAGGCATACTTTCCGCACGTGCTGCCTGAATGGCTAAGCGCAAACGAGGATTCTTATCAGGTTCCGGCAAGCCGCTTTTGGCAGCAATAGTAATATCACGAGCCAACTTAGCAAATATTTTTGCTTTTTTGGCATCTTGCGCACCTTTACGGTACATAATATTCTTAAACTGGGAGTGTCCAGCCATTTTATTTATCCTTACTCTAAAAATTTCATCATAAAACTCAGTAAGCTTATACAACAAGCAAAAAACAAGCGCAAGATTTTTTTATAAAAAACCTTTCAAACTATAAACAAACATTTTTATATTTATTTAAGCAACATATAAGTAATCTTATCATTATCCGCCCGCAAAACACGCATATTAATACCATTAATGGTAATCAAACCGGGCTTATTGGGAAAACTGATATTTTCAAAAGTACCTTTTTCACCCGCTTCATAATCAAAATAGGTAAACCAAATACGATCCAAACGAATGCCGTCGTACTTAACATCAAAACCTTCCGTAGGTTTGGTCTGCTCAGCTTTGCGAATATTAACATCTACCATACGCAAATCTTTGGGATAAGGGAAAAACTCACTATCTAACAACACCAGATAACTCCCTTTAATTTCACCAGCCTTATTATAAAACACACCTTGATTATCTATCAGAAAAGCAAAGCTTTCCAACACATCCGGAACCAAACGATAAACCACACCGTCAATTTCAACTTGACCTATAATTTTAAATTTTTCTTCAGCAGAAAATTTACGCGGCAACCCCAGACTTGATAAAGCACCGTTTTTATTCGGACGAACCAAATCTTCAGCATAAACATCACTTCTGTATATCTTGTTATTAAGAACGGAATACCCCTTATAAATAGTTTGAGCTTCATTAAACTTATAATTATTTTCCTCAATAACTTCAGACTTTATAAGAACCGGACCATCATCATAAAAAGTAATTTTATAACCCTCGGACATGACAAAAACATCATTACGAAAACCAAGAATATCATAATTCTCGGCACGCAAACATCCTGCCAAAATTGTCAAAGACAACAACATCAATATTTTTTTCATATCGGCCCCATTATTTATAAGAATTAAATTTATTTTTAATTATTATACTATAATCTTACTTTAGTAAATAAATTTATAACAAAGAGGATAACTATCCATGATGAGCCGTTGTTGGCAGGTAAGTTTTTTTCCTAAAGAAGCCCCTAACGAAAATTTCGTTATGTTTCTAGAAAATTTCTTTGAAGTTACTGCCCAAAATTACGCTGATAACGGTAGTGATGAATATATTGGCTATCAAAGCGGCTGTTTTTCCGAAGAAAACATGCTTGCGGAAGCTCACGCCCAAAACATCACCTTGCCTTATTACCAAATAACTCATCTGGAGAGTAACAACTGGCTCAAAGATTATGTCATAGAATTTGCTCCATTTGAAATTTTCGATTTTATGATTTATGGAATCCATGAAAAAGAAGCCCCGCAAACCGATAAAATTCCTCTACAAATATACGCAGCCACCGCTTTTGGCTCAGACCACCCCACCACCCGAGGCTGCCTGACAGCCATCAGTGAATTGTTTCATCAAGGATTCGATGCGTGCAATATTTTAGATGTTGGCACCGGTTCAGGCATCTTATCACTTGCTTCGGCAAAACTTTGGACATCTGCTAAC
This sequence comes from Alphaproteobacteria bacterium, assembly GCA_017452885.1. GTDB lineage: Bacteria > Pseudomonadota > Alphaproteobacteria > RF32 > CAG-239 > CAZU01. The sequence continues at coordinate 4,666 of JAFTLF010000070.1, read as the reverse complement.
CTTACAGCCGTTGATATTGATGAAGAAGCTGTGCTTGTTACTCGTAGCAACACCATCAACAACAATTTAGACCAATGTATCGAATGTACCCAAAGCGACGGTTATCAAGCCCCTCTTGTTAAGAACAATGCTCCTTATAATCTCATTTTAGCCAATATACTGGCTCGCCCCTTAATTGAAATGGCTCCGAATTTATCTGCCAACCTAAAATCGGGTGGTTATTGTATCTTATCAGGCTTTGTTGATAATCAAGAAGATTGGATTATATCCGAACACCAAAAACACAAACTGAAACTAATTAAAATATATTCTCAAGAAAATTGGCGCGCGGCGCTCATGCAAAAGGCATAAAAAAATGAATCTTATCGACTTCCAACAAACAATAAGCAAGCACGGTTATGATGCTTACATTCTTACTCGCGGCAACATGTTTCTCGGACAGGATATTTTACCCGAAGAAAATAAACTCTGCGAAATCACCGGCTTTAGCGGATCTGCCGGAACCTTAATTACCACCCCAGAACATGCTTGGTTATTGGTCGACGGTCGTTACGAGCTTCAGGCAAGCCAAGAAGTTGACACAACAAAAATTCAAATTGTTTGCACCAACGAAAGTATCGGCACATGGATAAACAATAATTTTCTGACACCTCTCAAAATAGCATACAATCCTTGGTGCCATTCCATAAATGAAGTCGACTATTGGCAACGCGCTCTTAAAAAGCACTCTTTCATTGAAGATTCTGCTGAAATTATAGGCACACGCATTTATAATAAGGATGTTTCTATCTTCGAACACGATATTGAATTTTGCGGTATTTCGACCGAAGAAAAAATTTCTTACTTAACAACATTCATTTCTCAAAACGAACTGGATGCTTATTTTATTACAGAATGTGATGCTGTTTCATGGTTACTGAATCTGCGTTCTGACTGCCTACAAAACACTCCTGTATTGCGCGCATTTGCTTTAGTCAGTAAAGATGGCGAAGTAAGCCTTTTTACCAACAATATGCAAAAAATAGAAGAAGAAATCGCCCGCTATAAAGGACGCGCCATCGGTGTATCTTATACTAAAACACCAAAAAAAATCCAAACACTGATGAAAAATCATAAAATATGGTTAGAAAATTTACAAAACCCGATTGACAATTGGAAAGCCACCAAAAATCCGGTTGAACTTGCCGGAATCAAAAAAGCTCATATCCGTGATGGTGTAGCCATGGTCAATTTTCTTTTTTGGCTTGAACAAAATTGGCAAAATCAAGATGAAATGAGCATTGTTGCACAACTTCATAGCTATCGTAGCGCCCAAAAAAATTTCTATTCCGACAGCTTTGGTACCATTGCCGCCGTTGGAGCTAATGGAGCGATTGTGCATTATCAACCTTCCGCAATCACAAATAAAAAATTAGAAACGAACTCCGTTTTATTACTTGACAGCGGCGCTCAATATCTTGACGGCACCACTGACATTACCAGAACAATCGCTCTGGGTACTCCAAACGAAGAAATCATAAATAGCTTTACACAAGTCCTCAAAGCACATATTGCCGTTGCCGATTCTTTTTTTCCCAATCAAACATCCGGACAGGCTCTTGACACACTAGCTCGCGCTCAATTGTGGAAGTTTGGCAAAGAATACCGTCATGGAACAGGACATGGTGTTGGTTGTTTTTCATCCGTACATGAAGGACCGTTCAGTCTTTCTGCAAAAAATAATCAACCTTTATCTGTCGGCATGGTATCTTCTATTGAACCGGGATATTACAAAGAAGGCGCTTACGGCATTCGTATTGAAAATCTGGCTCATATTACTACTGCCGATATTCCGGAATTACCTGTGCCAATGCTAAAATTTGAACCTTTAACTTTAGTACCTCTTGATAAGCGTTTAATTAATAAATATCTTTTAACGACCGCAGAGATAAATTGGCTGAATAATTATCATGCTCTTGTCTATCAAAAACTGCACAACCTTCTAGAAAATGATGTTGCACAATGGTTGCAACAAGCCTGCGCCCCACTTTAATTTTCGGAAATACGGCATTTTTCTTGAGGCCTATTTCCGACCTCAAAGGAGAAATGCTATGAAAAAATTTATTTTATCTTTAACTTTGTTGCTGACAACAGCAATCCCTTTACATGCTCAGGTTGAACCAATTGACGGTTATATGCCCTCACAAAATCTTCAAGAATATTTTAATGCCGACAATACAAATTATAACAAATCGATTATTTATATTTTTTTCAATAACGAGCCATGCTACACCTGCGCCACAGCAATAGAAATGATTGAAAATCTTTACAATCGTGAATTTATCGACGACTTCAATATGTTTTTAATCAATTATCAAAATGATAATGAGAACAACTTTATTGAAACATACCAATTATCAAACCCTCTTGAAGTTGTAATGGTACGCATCAATGATGGCGCTGCTTTCGGTTATAAGAAAATAGAGAATTTACAAAACATGACTTCTGATCCTGTCAGTTTTAATGATTATCTGAGCAATCAGATAACCGACTACCTCGGCTCCGAATACTAAAGTTTATTCATTTTCTCGGCATTAAAAATACGAATTCGTTCCAACTTTTGCTTTTTAATAAGGCGCAAATATCCTTCATACGAAAACAAAACAACGGCAGACAGAAGCAACGGCAACAAATAATAAATAATTCGGTAAGCAATCAAAGCCCCAAACAATAAGGCCTGATTATGCTCTCCGGGGATAATATACATGAATAACCCCTCAAACACACCAAGTCCTCCGGGTACTTGACTAAATACACCCAACACTTGCGCTATAATAAACACCCCCATAAACACGTCAAAAGATATGTTGATAAAAGGGGTCAACGAAAAATACAAAACCAACGATGCCAACAAAATATCTGCCGCCCCGATAAACACCTGAGCTAAAGCCATTCGAAAATTTGGAATATCAAATTCCACATCTTTAATAACAATCGGTTTTTTATAAAACAGCGATGCCCAAAAATAAATCAACAATCCCAGAGCCGAAGCCGCTGTCACCACTTCAGTTGTTAAACGTGAAACTGAACCGTCCCCAAAAGCATGATTCGGAGTCAAAAAGAAACCGACAATAATCAAGAAGAAACAAGCTACCAAATACGTAAATCCGGAAAATGTCACCATTCGTACAATTTCCGTTCCACGAAAACGCCAACGAGTATACAAACGATAGCGTATTGTCCCGCCGGAAACAATCGCATGCCCCGCGTTATTACTTACCGAAAAACCTATAAATCCGGCAAATATCCATTTCCATGGTGCCAATTTTCTTTTAATATAACGAAGCGCCAGATAATCATAAGAAGACAAAGCAACATAGCCGCCCACAGAAGCCAAACAAGCCCAAATCAAATTACATGACGGAATAGAAAACAAAGCCTGCTTAATTTCATCCAAACTATATTTTGACAGCTGGATATAAAGCATATATGCAGCCACTGCGAAGAAAAACAACCCCGCCCACGACAAACTTTTCTTTAAAACTTTCTTTGCCTTACCGGACATATGATAAATCCTTATAAAACTTAATACCCACTTGTTATAATAACAAACAATACCTTCGTCAACCGCTATTCAATATTTTGACATCATAATATTAAATATAGACCTTAATTTTGCACATTTCAGCACTGTATAGAAATAACATATATTATAATTATACAACAAACTCAAAAGTTGCCGGCTATACGAAATAAAAAAATCACCTCTAAGTTTTTCAAATAAAAGCTTGACACAGCCCACCATATTGTCAATACTTCGGTATTGATTAAAAATATAACACATTAAAATTAGGCGATTCTAAAAATTATGGAATACGAGCTTATTGATTTTAAAATACGAGGAGACGAACGAGGCTCTCTTGTTGCTCTGGAAGGCAATGGAGATATTCCTTTTGAAATCAAACGTGTATACTATATTTTCAATACGGCTCAAAATGTTGTCCGTGGTTGCCATTCTCACCGTAAACTTGAACAAATCATTTTCTGCCCTCACGGCAGTTGTGACTTCATTCTTGACGACGGCAAAGAAAGAATAACAATTCGTCTGGATAAACCATATCAAGGACTACACATAAAAAACAGCATCTGGCGTGAATTTACCAATTTTTCCGACGGTTGCGTTGTCATGGTCTTGGCTTCCGAACACTATGACGAAGCCGACTATATCAGAGATTATCAAACATTCAAAAAAGAAGTGCATCATGACTAAACCTCATTGGAATGTATTAGTTTTCCCTGGTGGGATGGAAAACGGAATAGAAATATATAATAGCCTGAAATTTTGCAAAGAAATAACATTGTTTTCCGCTTCAAGCTCTGTACCCAACCAAGCTTTTTATTTATATAAAGACAATAACATTGTTCGCGATGTGCGTGAAGAAGGCTGGGTTGATGATTTAAACAAAATCATCAAAAAACATAATATTGACATCATTTATCCTGCTAATTCCTTTGTCATTGATGCATTATATAATAAAAAAAATGAAATTAACGTGCCTATTTTACTACCTTCTGATAAAGTAATTAAAATTACTCGCTACAAAAAAAATACACTTAATTTTCTTAAATACTCTTTGCCTTTACCGCATGTATATAAAAAACTTGAAGAGGTTAATCAATTTCCTGT
>JAFTLF010000069.1 GCA_017452885.1 Alphaproteobacteria bacterium | reverse complement strand
TGGCAAATGCCAACCGCACACTAACCTTGCATCGGACACTTGTTTTCTAATTTGCCTGCGCTCGCTTATGCTTTACTTGGCAAATGAAGAAAACTTATGTCGTTTGTGGTAAAAACAACCGGAGCAGCGGTTGTTTTTATCCTCACGCCCCGCTTGAGAACTGCTCAGGTCGGGAGTTTTTTTGTCTAAAAAGATTGCTTTGCAGTTTGTGACTTGCTGTTGCGAAGAATCGATGAGTTTGACTCAACGAGAGTCTTTGTAAGGGATTCAGAGAAAATAAAATGCTTTAGATGTGATTTTTTGCTTGCAATTAATATTTGTCTATGTTACAAGGGGCGCACAGCAAGATTTTGAAAGGGGCGACTCTATCATAATCATGCGATATAAAACATAGCGCATCCCTTGATTTTCAAGGCTCTGCCGAATTTAACATTTAGATGGCAAACTTCTAAAAATTTTGAGTTGTGCCATCTAGTTATAGGAAAAGTATTTAAAATGATGGATACACAAAATATCAGAATTCGCCTCAAGGCTTTTGATCATCGTTTGCTTGATCTTTCTACTAAAGAGATTGTGCATACAGCCAAAAGAACAGGGGCAAATGTAAGAGGACCTATTCCTCTTCCGACCAGAATCGAGAAGTTTACGGTAAACCGTTCTCCGCATGTTGATAAAAAATCTCGTGAGCAGTTCGAAATTCGTACTCACAAAAGACTTCTTGATATTGTAGATCCTACACCACAAACCGTTGATGCCTTGATGAAATTGGATTTGGCAGCCGGTGTGAATGTAGAAATTAAGTTATAATTTTAATGTTGGCTTTTGAAATAGAAGGTCAACCTATTGAAAAGGAAAAAATAATAATGCGTACGGGTCTAATCGCAAAAAAACTTGGGATGTCTCGCATGTTTGAGGCTGACGGAACACATGTTCCCGTGACAGTACTTCATGTAGACGGTCTGGAGGTTGTTGACGTGAGAACCTTGGAAAGGGACGGTTATACTGCTGTTCAGTTGGGTATTGGTAGCGTCAAAGCCAAAAATGTTTCCAAGCCGTTGAAAGGACATTTTGCCAAGGCTAATGTTGAACCGAAGAAAAAATTGGCAGAATTCAGAGTTACTGAAGACTGTTTGTTGTCTGTCGGTGATAAATTATCTGTAGAACATTTTGTTCCCGGTCAATTTGTTGATGTTTGCGGAACTTCAATTGGTAAAGGTTTTGCCGGTGTTATGAAACGTCATAACTTTGCTGGTTTGGAGGCGTCCCACGGTGTGTCTATTTCTCCCCGTTCTCATGGTTCTACAGGACAAAGACAGGATCCCGGTAAAGTATTCAAAGGCAAAAAAATGGCCGGACACCTTGGTGATGAACGCGTTACTGTTCAAAATTTGAAGGTTGTGTCTGTTGATGCTGACAAGGGCTTGATTATGGTTAAAGGTGGTGTTCCCGGTTCTGAAAACAGCTGGGTGTATATTACTGATGCCGTTAAGAAAGTCGCTTCAGTTAGTCTGCCGATGCCTGCCGGATTGAAAAAAGTTGATGAACCTGTTGCAGTTAAAGCCGAAGAACAAGTTCCGGCTGAGAATGCATAAGCGATAAGGATTGAAAATAATGAAACAGGACATCTTAAATTTAGAAAATAAAAATGTCGGTTCTATTGAGCTTGACGAATCGATTTTCGGTTTGGAAGTTCGCGCTGACATTTTGCACCGTGTTGTTGTTTGGCAATTGGCCAGACAGCAAGCTGGTACACACAAAACCAAAGGTCGTTCAGAAGTTTCTCTGACTCCTGCAAAGCCGTTTAAGCACAAAGGTGGCGGTCGTGCTCGTCAGGGTTCTCGTAAAGGCACTCAATTTAGAAAAGGCGGTATTGTTTTTGGACCGGTTGTTCGTGATCACTCTCATGAGTTGACCAAGAAATTCAGACAGCTTGGTTTGAAGACGGCTCTTTCTGCTAAGGCAAAAGAAGGTAATTTGGTTATTATTGACGAGGCTAAATTGGCTGAGCCGAAGACCAAAGATCTTAAGGCTAAATTGGCTGCTTGCGGTTTGACCAACAGCTTGTTTATTGATGGCAAAGAAGTTGATATGAATTTTGCTTTGGCTTCCAGAAACATCATTGGTGTTGATGTATTGCCGACAATCGGTGCCAACGTGTATGACATCTTGAGAAAAGACAAACTGGTTTTGACTAAAGATGCAGTTGTTTGCTTAGGAGAGAGATTGAAATGAGTAAGTCTGATAAAACAAACAATGTAACTGCAAAAATGTATGATACTCTCGTACGTCCGGTTATTACCGAGAAATCGATGATTTCTTCTGAGGCCGGTAAGGTTACATTTCGTGTTCCTTTGTCTGCTACTAAAGACGAAGTTAAGGCTGCTGTTGAAGCAATCTTTAACGTAAAGGTAAACAAAGTAAATACAATTCGTCAGTTTGGTAAGGAAAAACGCTTTAGAGGTTACATCGGACAACGTTCTGATTTCAAAAAAGCCGTTGTTACCCTTGCTGAAGGTCAAAACATTGATGTTACAACAGGAATATAAAAAATGGCATTGAAAAATTATAAGCCCACATCTCCTGGACTTCGTCAGCTCGTTATCGTAGATAGAAGCGAGTTGTACAAAGGTAAACCGGAAAAGACATTGACAGTCGGTTTGACTAAGACTGGCGGTCGTGACAATTTCGGTCATGTTACAAGTCGTAGAATTGGTGGCGGTCATAAGCGCAAATTGCGTATTATTGACTTCAAACGTAATAAATTTGATTTGGAAGCTACTGTTGAGAGAATCGAATATGATCCTAATCGTTCTGCTTTCATCGCTTTGATTAGTTATGAAGACGGCGAGAAGGCTTATATCCTTGCTCCGCAGAGATTAAAATCCGGCGATAAAATCGTATCTTCTGCTAAAGCAGATATTAAGCCGGGTAACGCTATGCCTCTGAAGAGCATGCCGGTAGGTACGATTATACACAATATTGAGCTTAAAGCAGGTAAGGGCGGTCAATTGGTTCGTTCTGCCGGTTGTTATGCTCAATTGGTTGGTAAGGATGCCGGTTATGCGCAGCTCAAATTGAGCTCTGGCGAGTTAAGGGTTGTTCGTGAAGAGTGTTTGGCTACGGTCGGCGCTGTTTCTAACCCTGATAACCAAAATAAATCACTTGGCAAGGCCGGTCGCAATCGTTGGCTTGGTAATCGTCCGGTTTCTCGCGGTGTTGCCATGAACCCTGTTGATCACCCGCATGGTGGTGGTGAAGGTCGTACTTCGGGCGGTCGTCATCCTGTTACACCTTGGGGTAAACCGACTAAGGGTGCTAAAACTCGTACTAACAAAAAGACGGATAAATTCATTATGAGAAGCCGTCATGATAACAAAAAGAAATAAGGAGATTTGCATATGACACGTTCCGTATGGAAAGGGCCGTTTGTTGATGGCTATCTTCTGAAAAAAGCTGAGGCTGCTAAGTCTTCCAGCCGTAATGAAGTGATTAAAATTTGGTCTCGCCGTTCTACAATGTTGCCGATGTTTGTCGGTTTGACATTCGGTGTCCACAATGGTCACAAATTTATCCCAGTTTTGGTTACTGAGGATATGATTGGTCACAAATTTGGTGAATTTGCTCCGACACGTACATTTTATGGTCACGCAGCAGATAAAAAAGCTAAGAGAGGTTAATGATGAGTAAGTCTAAAGATGCAAGAAGACTAGAAGCAAATGAGGCTTTGGCCGTTTGTCATTCTATTCGCACATCTCCTCGTAAGCTGAACCTTGTTGCTCAATCAATTCGCGGTTTGAATGCTTCTAAAGCAGTTGCAGAATTGAGCTTTTCTAAGAAGAGAATCGCAAAAGTTGCTTTGGCTATTTTGCAATCTGCAATTGCCAATGCTGAAAATAATCACCAATTGAACATTGATAAGCTTGTTGTTAAAGAGGCTTTCGTGGGCAAAGGTTTAGTAATGAAACGTATGCACGCACGTGGTCGTGGTAGAGGGGCCAGAGTTTTGAAACCTTTCTCTAATATGACCATAGTTGTTGCAGAGCGCGGGGAGTAAGTTAATGGGACAAAAAGTAAATCCTACCAGTCTTCGTTTGGGAGTTAACCGTACTTGGGACTCTCGTTGGTATGCAGATGACAAATACGCCGACTATCTCCTCGAAGATGTTAAAATCAAAGAATTCTTGAAAGAGAAATTGGCTCAGGCAGGTATCAGTCGTATTGTGGTTGAACGTCCTGCTAAAAAAGCCAGAGTTACAATTCACTCGGCAAGACCCGGTGTTGTAATCGGTAAAAAAGGTCAGGATATTGATGGTTTGAGAAAAGAAATCCAGAAGATGACTTCTTCTGAAGTTCAGCTCAATATTCTGGAAGTCAGAAAACCTGAACTGGATGCTCAGTTGGTTGCTGATAGTGTTGCTCAGCAGTTGGAACGCCGTGTTGCTTTCCGTCGTGCTATGAAGCGTGTTATGCAGTCAGCTTTGCGTTTGGGTGCCGAAGGTATTAAGGTTGCTTGCTCAGGTCGTTTGGGCGGTGCTGAAATTGCTAGAACTGAATATTATCGCGAAGGTCGCGTACCTCTGCACACTTTGCGCGCAGATATTGACTATGCAACTTCTACAGCTCATACAACTTATGGTGCTTGCGGCGTTAAAGTTTGGATCTATAAGGGTGATATTATGGCTCACGATCCGATGGCGCAAGATAAAAAATTAGCCGAGCAAAAGTAAGGATAAAGTGAAATGTTAAGTCCAAAAAGATTAAAGTTCCGCAAACAGCATAAGGGTCGTATCCACGGCTTGGCTAAAGGCGGATCAGAATTAAGTTTTGGTTCATATGGATTGAAGGCTCTGACTCCTGAGCGTGTGACAGCTCGTCAGATTGAGGCTGCTCGTCGTGCGATTACTCGTGAGATGAAAAGAGTTGGAAGATTATGGATTAGAATTTTCCCAGATGTTCCTGTAACAGATAAACCTGCTGAGGTTCGTATGGGTAAAGGTAAGGGCTCTGTTGAGTTCTGGGCTGCTCGTGTTAAGCCCGGTCGTATTATGTTCGAATGTGAAGGTGTTGACGAGGCTACAGCCCGTTCCGCATTTGCACTCGGTGCCGCTAAACTTCCGGTGAAGAGCAAATTCGTTAAAAAATTGAATTCAGAACTGGGAGCAGAATAATGGTAAAAACAAAAGATCTTCGTTCGATGAGTATTGATGAACTCGAAGCTAAGTTGTTGGAGAAGAAAAAAGAACAATTTAACCTTAGAGTGCAACAATCTACTGGACAACTTCAAAATACTGCTGTATTAAGAAGCGTTCGTCGTGAAGTAGCTAAAATCAACACGCTCATTGCAGAGCGCAAGAAGAATTGTTAGGAGAAAAGATATGCCTAAGAGAATTCTTCAGGGTGTTGTTGTCAGTGATAAACAGGATAAAACTGTCGTGGTCATCGTATAGCGTAAGTTTATTCATCCCGTTTATAAGAAATTCGTTAAGAAAAGAAAAAAATATGCAGCTCATGACTAAAATAACCAGTTCAAAGTCGGCGAT
>JAFTLF010000068.1 GCA_017452885.1 Alphaproteobacteria bacterium | reverse complement strand
TCAATAACGTGTGTCCAACTTGCCTTGATTACACCGTTGAAGCCATCTCTGAAGATGTAGTCGGTTACATCGTAGGTTTTACCGTTAAGATGTAGTTCTTTTTGGTCTACGCGATTCTGAGCCTGAGCTGAAACTGTTACTACTGATAAAATTACGGCGATGATTGCAAAAATTCTTTTCATGATTCTCTGTTTTTAAGTTTATTAATTTTTTTTATTTATTCTCATACAAAAAGTATGGTTTATTAAAAAAAGAAATAACTATAAACAGCAATGCTGAGAATAATCACAATCTTTTAAATAATAAACCATACTAATTTTTTTTCATAAGATAATTATAACATAATTTACTGTATTGCTCAAATGTTTTGTTTTGTGCAAAATCAATGTGTTAATGTGGAGGTGCTTGGTGTTGATGTGTTTTTTATCAATAAAATTGTAAAAAATATTTGACTGTTTATTCATTTTTTGTCTATAAATGGAGCGAATATTATAAAAAAGATACTACTATGGTTAAAAAAAGTAAGAAGCCTGAAAAATATCCTGTATATGATATTTTGGCTCTATTAAGCGGTTTGGATAGTTTTCCTAATTGTGATCTTGAACAAGTGACAAAGGATTTTTCTAAAAATTTAGGAGGTGTACCGGCAAATTTATTGCCCACCGTTATTGCTCAAGTGAATGATAATTATCCGCTTCAAAATGCAGCTTGGGATATTAGAGATTGGTTATTTAAGAATCCTGAACCTGCAGGTCTATGTAAAAAGATAGTTTGGAGGAAAATAACATTTCCCCAAATGGTGCGAAAAGTTTTGTGTCGTTATGGGATTCCTCAAACATTATCTTGTTAATTTTTGTGTTTTAGAGCGGAATTATTTCTGCGATATGATGTTTAATTTGTAACTAACTTAAATCTATGAAAAAGATTGGTTTATCTATTATTGTTTTGTTGTTTTATTGCGGTTGCGCTTCTAATCAGCAGATTAGCGGACCGTTGCCACAGAAAAAAGGAACTTATCTTCCGGACAGTATGGTTCCCAAGCCTAAAATGGATGTTAAGCTTGAGATTAATCCTGTTAAGGAGCATAATTTTTCGATATAGTTGTTGGCAATATAATGAACAAAGCCCCTCCGATAAAATTCCGATTGCGGATATTAATTAACGGAGGGGCTTTATTTTTTTAAAATCTAAAATCTCGGCTGCCATGTTCGATTTTGCCTAGGTTGTCTTCGACAATTTGGCGAACTTTTTCTTTGGGGACGGTGTTGATTTCTCTTTTTATTAATTCTTCCCCAATTTTTTTGGTTTTCGGAGAAGCATAATCAACCAGATATTCTTTGAGCGTCATAATTGCATTGGGATGACAACAATTTTGAATTTGCTTGCTTTTGCATAACTCCATAAAGCGATCACCGGTACGACCTTCACGATAACATGCGGTGCAAAAGCTTGGAAGATAGCCAATTTGCATAAGCCAACAGATGATTTCATCTAAAGTGCGTTTGTCACTGGTATCGAATTGGGCAGAATTTTCTTCTTCTGGTTCCGGTTTGGCATAGCCGCCAACACTGGTTTTGGAGCCGCCGCTTATTTGTGAAATCCCCAAGTGCAAAACGCGTTCGCGGCAAGCTTGACTTTCTCGAGTAGAAATAATCATTCCGGTATAAGGTACCGAAATACGAATACACGCTACAATCTTAGCAAAGATGTCATCATCAATGCCATTGCTGAAAGCAGAAGGATCAATATCGTCAGCGCGTTTAATACGAGGAACGCTTATGGTATGCGGACCAACACCGTGAACAGCTTCCAAATGTTCGGCGTGCATGAGTAAACCGGCAAATTCATAGCGATATTTTTCTAATCCGAACAAAACACCAAGGCCAACATCATCTATGCCGCCTTCCATGGCACGATCCATAGCTTCTGTGTGGTAGGCATAGTTATGTTTGGGACCTGTGGGGTGAAGTTGTTCATAACTTTCTTTGTGATAGGTTTCTTGAAACAAGATGTAGGTGCCAATACCGGCCTCTTTGAGTTTGCGATAATTTTCAACCGTGGTGGCGGCAATATTGACGTTTACTCGGCGGATAGAGCCGTTTTTATGTTTGATTGAATAGATTGTTTTGATTGATTCCAAAATATATTCAATCGGATTATTAACAGGATCTTCGCCGGCTTCCAAAGCGAGACGTTTGTGTCCCATATCCTGCAAAGCAATAACTTCTTGACGAATTTCATCTTGAGTCATTTTTTTGCGAGTAATGTGTTTGTTTTTGGCATGATAAGGACAATAAACACAGCCGTTAACGCAATAGTTTGATAAATACAACGGAGCAAATAAAACAATACGATTGCCGTAAAAATCTTTTTTTATTTGTTCGGCAAGGGCAAAAATTTCGTTGTTTTTTTCGGGATTATCGCAAGCGAGCAAGACAGAAGCTTCACGATGAGTAAGTCCTTTGCGAAGTTTGGCTTTTTCGATGATTTTATCAACCAGTTCAAGGTTGTCTTTGTTGGTATCGGCATAAGCCAAAGTATCCATGATTTCGTCATGGCAAATAAATTCTTCCGCTTTTAGCGAACTGGGATTATACATTGTTTTCCTTTCTTTCGGGTCAGAACGAATCTTTCCCGTTAGGTTAGTTATTGTTAATTGGAGCCGGAAATGGCTGTTTTGGCACTAACGCCGTTCAATTTTCCGATTTTGCCGGAAAGGGCGTTAATTGTATCTGCATCGGCATCGACAGCAATACTCATAACGCTGATGTTTTTGGAGCGATAAGGGATACCCATACGTCCGATGATAACGGATCGATATTCGTGTAAAATGTCATTTAGAGTATCAACAGAATTGTAATTTTCTACAATAATGCCAATGATTGCAACTCGTGTATCCATCTTTATTCTCCTTATAAAAATTTATTACAATGTAATATATTATAAATAATTATTCAACAAATGTTTTTAGCATATTAATTCTGTTTATATTGAAGCTGCGCTGTTCCTGACGATGAATGCAAAAGGCTTGGACATTTTCTCCTTTAATATGGGTGGGGATAATAATGCGTTTGGAAGTTTCGCCATTGTTTTTTTGATATATAATTTCCAATTTTTGGTGATTGAAAGCGGCTTTTTGCAGTAATCGTATTTTATTTTTATTATCCAGCTTAACATTTCCGGATAGAAGATGTATAAAATCAACAATGCGTTCGTCACATAGTATATGGCGGAAAGAAAGCGGTTTTTCCAGACTTAGTCCATCAAAAGAAGTACAGCGGCTAAGTGCTACATAAAGTTGTCCGGCGGCAAAAATACCATTGCCAATGTCTAAATGCAGATGGTCAAAAGTTTTGCCTTGGCTTTTATGAATGGTGACAGCCCATGCCAGACGTAGCGGAAATTGGATGAAAGAGCCGGCGACTTCGGAAATAATTTCCTTGCCAAGTAGAGAAAATTTGTAAATTTCCCAAGTATAGGGAAAAACATCTACTAATTTTTGATTGTCTTGCAAGCGGATGCGTAAAAAACGGATTTTTTCTGAGTTAACTTTTATTTCTTCAATCAGACCAAGAGAGCCGTTTACCCAACGACCTTTCATATCATTGTTCAGAAACATTATTTGTGCGCCGATTTTCAACTCAAGTTTTTCGGCGGTGGGATAGTATTCCTGCTTAAAGCTACCGTCAATTACGGCATGAGATTTATATTCCGGAGAAGTAATTTCGGATAATTTGTCATGATTAATTTTGTCAGCCATTTGATTGGTGGTGGTCAGAGTAATGCAAAAATTGTTATCAGAAAGAGGAGCATGTAGACGAGAATTGAGTAATGATAGGTCATCTGCCGATGCGTTATTATGCCGGATACGACTAAGCAGGTTAATAAAATTATTGTCTTTTTGGCGATAAATTTTGGTTAATTCTATGAGTTGCAAATTGATATGACGAAAGACATTGGCACTGAAAAAATAAGGAGTTTCATAGCGTTGAAAAAAGTAGGTGCGTTCGGCATTCGAAACAACCGGCGGTAATTGATATAAGTCGCCAACTAAAATAAGTTGAACTCCTCCAAAGGATAATTCTTCGTTAGGACCATAAAGTCGCAAGAAACTGTCGATACAGTCAAGTATATCGGCACGCAACATGGATACTTCATCTATAACAAGAGTTTGGAGTTGTTTATAGATACGTTTTGTTCGTGGCAAAATTTGAAAATTTTGAATTTTTTCAGGAGAAACATTAACCGGAAAATTAAAGAAACGATGAATTGTTTGTCCTCGCACATTGAGGGCGGCGACACCGGTCGGAGCCAAAATAACCATGTTTTTTTTGCAATTGCGACGGCAATAATCCAGCAAAGTAGATTTTCCTGTTCCTGCGTTGCCGGTGATGAACAAGTGTTGATTGCTGTTATTGATGAGTTCAATAGCTTTTTGGAACTCTGGTGTTATTTCTATTTGCAAAGGCATAATCGTTTCTTATTGTCAAAATTCAAAATGATGATAACATATCTGCAGATATGAACAAGAGGAATAGAGCAGATATGCAATCGGATGAAGAAAGATTGATTGATATTGAAATTGCATTGGCAAATCAGGAAAAGATGCTTGATGAGTTGAATGCTGTTTTGATTGAACAAGGCAAAAAAATTGAGTATCTTATAAAGCAAAATCAATATTTGCTGAATCTTGCCGACGAGCAAGGGGTAAAACCACAGAGTGAAGAAACTCCACCGCCGCATTATTAGACTATTCGGTAATAAATCCCTGATATTCCCATTGTGGGTGATTGTATTTGATATGAACGATTGCTCCGTTTTCAACGTTAGGATTGCGAATATTAAAATTGAGTAGTGTTTGAGAAATTATGATGCCGTGTCCGGATATGGCCAAATTTTGGTATGAAGTAGTATTGGCATAGTAGTTGAGAGCTTCAAAAATTCGTTTGCGTACATCTTCTTTGCTTTCGCCGTTTGTGAAGCGAATGTTTTTCTTTTGATAATCAGGATTGCGCCATAAAGCATAAGTATCAGCGAATCGTTTTTCGGCGAGAGATATGTGCATTCCTTCAATAATTCCCATATTAACTTCAATAAAGCGGTGGTCAACAAAAATAGGCACGTTGATATAATTTTGGACAATTTTTGCAGTTTCCAATGCTCGCCGCATCGGGCTTGAAATAATAACTTCAATCTTTTTATTGCGTAAGCGTTTGCCCACACTATGTGCTTGATTGCGCCCGTTAGCCGTCAGAGCGCCGTTAAATTTTTGTCCTTGAATGTGTCCGGTTATATTAAAAGGACATTCACCATGACGAAAAATGTAAAAATGTTTGTTCATTTTTTTCTCGAGGTTGTTTGTGCAGATATAGTTATGTTGGTGCTTTTTTTAAGATATCGGCTGTTGCGAATCTTAAAAAAATGTCTATAATTTGAGCAAAATTTACTTTAGGGAGATGACAGATGCAGAAGATTATTCCTGCCAAATTGCAACAAGGTGATGAAATTCGGGTTGTGGCTCCTTCTACTGGTATCAGAATTATCGGTGCCGATAGTCGAGCCAATGCTGCGGAGCGCTTTGCTGATATGGGATTAAAAGTCAGTTTTGGTAAAAATACGGTGGATGAAAATTTTGATTGTTTTGGAACAACGGATATTGAAAAGCGTGCCGCAGATATTATGGATGCTTTTCGAGATAAAAATGTTAAAGCAATTTTTACGATAATCGGCGGGTTTAATTCAAATCAGTTATTACCTTTTTTAGATTATGATGTTATTCGTGAGAATCCCAAAATTATTTGCGGATTTTCGGATATTACTGCATTGCTTAATGGTATTTATGCTAAGACAGGATTAGTAACATTTTTGGGACCTCATTATAGTTCTTTTGGTATGAAGCTTGGTTTTGATTATACTTGGGAAGCCATGAAAACAATGTTGTTGGGAGAAGGACGTTTGGAGGTGATATCGTCGACAGAATGGAGCGATGATTTATGGTTTATCAATCAAGAAGAACGCGAATTTGTTAGAAATGAAGGATATTGGAAACTTCACGATGGTTTAGCAGAGGGAACTTTAGTAGGGGGTAACCTATGTACACAGATTTTATTGACGGGTACGCAGTATTGGCCAAAGTTTAAGGAAGATACCATTCTTTTGGTTGAAGACACCGCCGGCTCGGATGGTAAGACGTTTTTGCGTAATTTGCAGGCATTGGCTTATCAGCCGGATTTTGCCAATGTTAAAGGATTGGTTATCGGGCGGTTTCAAAAAGGTTCGCAAATAAGTCGTGAAGATTTGCAATATATTGTAGATAGTATTCCCCAGTTGAAAAATATTCCTGTTTTGGCAAATGTTGATTTTGGGCATACAACACCGATGTTGACATTTCCTATAGGAGGAAAAGGGCAAATTACATCTGGTGGTTTGGTTTATTGTTTATAATTTTTGATTTTATAGGAACAAAAATGCCTGATTTTGAATGGGAGGATAAATTCAATACTGTTACGGTTGGCGTTGATGAGGCGGGGCGAGGTCCTTGGGCAGGGCCGGTTGTAGCCGGAGCAGTTATTATTATTGATCGGAAATTGGATGATTTTCTGCTTGCAGGGCTTAATGATTCTAAAAAACTGTCAGCTAAAAAACGCGAAAAGCTTTATGATAGTTTATTTGCTGCTGAGGCTAGGGGACAAGTGGCTATCGGAATCGGGCAAGCATCTGCGCAAGAAATTGATGAAAGCAATATTTTGCAAGCAACTTTTGAGGCCATGCGTCGGGCTGTTGCTCAACTCAAGTTGCAGCCGAATTGTGCATTGATTGATGGTAATCAGAATCCTAAGAGTTTTCCGTGCAAGAGTTATACTGTAATCAAGGGCGATGCAAAATCTTATTCGATTGCTGCTGCCTCTATTGTTGCCAAAGTATATCGTGATCGTTTGATGAGTAATTTGGCGCAAAAATATCCGTATTATGCCTTTGAAAAAAATGCCGGCTATGGTACTGCGGCTCATATTGCCGGATTGCAGGCACATGGTGTTACTCCCGAACATCGCAAATCGTATAAGCCTATACAGGAATTTTTGTTGCAAAAAGCCAGTTAGCGGTTGACAAAATTTTAGACATAAGGCATAATTCGGTCATAAATTAATCCTATTGTTAAATTAAATTAAATTAAAAAATTAACTAATTTTGCAAAAAACTTCAAAAGCAGCAGATTGTAATATCGTACTGGACAAACCAAGCGATATTTGTATTTTCCGGAGAAAATGAAGCTGAGCAACTCGGTGTGGGCTTTGAACAAAGAAAAGCCACTATTTCCAAGATGGAAGGACAGCAGGCTGAGTTACTTCGTATCTTTGTCGATGTTGAGGGGAACCTCTATGGTAAGCTTATTGTTATCTGCGACCGTATCGGACAAACGCTTAGGGCTATTGTTGAGGGGGCGGATGAAGGCGACAAAAATAAATACAGCAATTTGCTTTATGAAGTGCAAGAAAGTTACAAAAGACTTCATTTAAAAGTTCATGAAATGTAAG
>JAFTLF010000067.1 GCA_017452885.1 Alphaproteobacteria bacterium | reverse complement strand
CAGAGGCAGCCGCAGACCTTTATTTTTTCGGCGACATTAACAGCGAGAGTTTGGGAGAATGGCAAAAGTATTACCCCGATGATAAAGCCCCAAAAGATGTACAAGACTTTTTAGATCAGCTTGACGGCGTTTCAAAAATCAATGTACACATTAACAGCGGCGGCGGTTCAGTATTTGGCGGTATTGCTATTTACAATATTTTAAAACGGCACAATGCGGAAATTGTTGTGTATGTAGAGGGATTAGCGGCGAGCATTGCAAGCGTTATAGCAATGGCAGGCGATAAAATTATTATACCGGCAAATGCGCAAATGATGATCCACAAACCAAGTAGCATTACATGGGGAAATGCGGACGATATGCGCAAAGAGGCAGATATTTTAGACGGTTGCCAAAAGGTTATTTTAAATACCTATATGCAGCACGCAAAAGACGGCGTAACAGCCGAAGAAATAAACGCCCTCATAGATGCGGAAACATGGAAAAACGGCGAAGAATGGCAAGAATATTTCGATATTGAAGTATCAGAAAAGAGCCAAGCAGCAGCCTGCGAAAGCGAATATTTCGACAAATACAACAATTTGCCGGATAAGCTAAAAGAGCAGCCGGAACCACCGCAGCTTGATATTGACGATTTAGCGGAAAAGGTAGCGGAAAAAATCAAAAATGCGCTATCGGAACCGCCAAAAGAGCCAATGGCAGCAACGGAAACAGAAAAGAGAATAGCAGAGTTGTTAGAGGATTTAGATTTAGTTTGATCTAAGTCCTTTATTTTTATCAAAAACAAGGAGGATATAACCACATGAACAAGGAATTAAGAGAATTGTTAGACGGTATCAAGAACAAAAAGCAGGAAGTTAAGGATCTTTGCAAGGCGGGTAAAATTGAAGATGCAGCAAAGGCAAAGGAAGAATTAAAAGACCTGCAGGCACAGTTTGATCTGCTTTATGATTTAGAGGCAGACAAGTTAGACGATATGGAAGATAAGGCAGCAGCCGGAACCGCTAAAAAGGTTTTAGATAAGACAAAGAACATTGCAAACGCGTTTGTAAATGCAATCAAAGCAGCGGTAGGCAAGGGCGCATTGTCAGACGAGGACAAAGAGATCTTGAATTCCATGAACGAAGGAAAGGACGAGGACGGCGGTTTAACAGTACCAAAGGATATTAGAACAGCCGTAAAGGAATTAAGAAGATCAGAGGACGCATTAGAAACGCTTGTAAATGTTGAGCCGGTAAGAACATTAAGCGGCAGCAGGGTTATTGAGCGTTACGCAGATCAGACACCATTTGACAATGTGGACGAGGCGGCAGAGTTTCCGGAGGTTTCTACACCACAGTTTGAAAAGATTGATTACAAGGTTAAGAAGAAGGGCGGCATTTTAAAGGTTACGCAGGAATTATTGAGCGATACAGCAGAAAATATTATTGCGTACCTCAAAAAGTGGATTGCTAAGAAAGCAAAGGCAACAAGAAACTTTATGATCGTTAAGAAGATCCGCGAGATTACAGCAGATGCAGAGGTGCCGGTAGAAGATTTGGACGATCTGAAAAAGATTTTTAATATTTTACTTGATCCTGCGATTGCATTAACAGCGGGCGTAGTTACCAACCAAGACGGCTATAATTGGCTTGATACCTTAAAGGATAAAGACGGCAAGTAT
>JAFTLF010000066.1 GCA_017452885.1 Alphaproteobacteria bacterium | reverse complement strand
TTGCATCTTTCAGCTTATTATCACATTTTGAAAGTATTGGTTATGGACTTCTGGAGCTACGCGACATTATCTTTTTTGTTTCTTTAATCATACTGTTCAATTTTTCAACAATTTTAATTATAAGCTTCAAAACTTCCGGCACAACAGCTTGGTTCAAATCTACTCATAAAGGTTTTTATATCATTATTTTTATTTGTCTGATGCTTGGTTTTGCCGGTTTAAATATGACTGCCAACTCTTGGCTACGCAACTGTCAAATTGACTTTACCGAAGAAAAGTTTTTTACCCTCACTTCATCTACTCGCAAAATTTTACAAAATGTACCTAATCGCATCACGGCCAAACTTTACTTTTCGCCAATAATAGCCAAACGTAACCCACAAATCCGCATCCTATTTGATAAAGTACGCCTACTTTTAGAACAATATAGCAGGCTTTCTGACAAAAAATTGACTTTGCAAATTCTCAATCCGGAACCTTTAAGTAACATTGAAGACGATGCTATTGTCGCCGGACTACAGCCGTTTCCTCTTGTCGACAGCAATATTAATACTTATTTCGGATTAGTACTTATTGATGAGGCTGATAATCGTCAAGTCATCAAGCTCTTCCCTCTCGAACGTCAAAACTTTTTGGAACAAGATTTAACCGAAGCTGTCTACCTTCTCAATTTTCACAAAAAGAATCTTGGTATATTAACCTCTCTACCAATGTTTGAAGAGGTTATTGAAAATGTTGCCACTCCACAATGGGAAATAGTCAATCAACTCGAAAAATTTTATAACATATATCGCATCGACAATCAAAATAATAATTTAGACAAGCTAGACGCTTTATTAATTGCCCATCCGCAAAATCTAAGTTCGGAAACAGTTGAAAAAATAAAACAATATAACAGTAATGGTGGCAAAGTTCTTGCTTTCTTTGACATTGCCCCCGAAGCCATTCGCATTTTTGCCCCTTCGACAAATATTCTCAAAGCCTCGGATTTTTCAACTCTGCCGATATTTTGGGGTATCCGTTATCTTGAACGAGGTGTAATCGCTGATTTCGAAAATTCCACTTTAATAGATGCCTCGATTGATTACCAAAACAATCCGGAATTTACTCAAGATATGATTCAATTTTATCTTCCGCGCAACAGCTTCAATCAAGCCACACCGGTTACTCGCTTACTGCAAAAAATGTTATTAACTTCGGGATCAATTTTTGTCCCCGAAAAAGACGCTCCGATAGATATTCTGCCATTAATTACCATCGGTGGTAATTCGCAATTATTCTCCGCAGATGTAATCTATAAAAATGTCCACCCATCATACATCTTATACAATTTCAAAGCCGATGGAAAAATTAAAATTTTTGCAGCTCACATTCAAAGTCGCAATCCTCAATCTCCATTTGAAATGATTGCTGTCGGAGATAGCGATTTACTTTATGATAATTACTGGATGCGTCATTCTTCTGTCCTTGGTACGAATTATGCTGTGCCAATTTTAGACAATGCCAACTTTGTTTTCAACGCACTAGACTTCTTATTAAAATATGACACCCTCATTTCTTTGCGAGGAAAAAGTATTATTGACCGTCCGTTTATTAAAGTCCAAAACTTACGTCGTCAATCTTTACAAAATTTCAAAATCAAAGAAGTAGAAATTTTTTCTGATATCGAAAAAGCCAAAAAAGGACTTGAAGAAATTACCGCAAAACGCCACTTTGAAGGCCGAGAAAATTTTTCCGTAGACGAGCTTTCTTTGATTGCCAAAATTCGCACACAACTTGATGAACAAAGACAAAAACTGCTTCAAATACGCACGGACCTAAACAATGACATTAACAAAATTGTTTTCCGCATTAAGTTTTTTAACATCTATGGCATCCCTCTTTTAATCATTATCGGATTATTGTTAGTAAAAATCCGCAAAGGTTTTTGCTTCAAAGCAGAACTTCCCAAGTTAAACCATCGTATTTGGATTATCATTGCGAGTTCGTTATTGCTTTTAGGAATAGGTATTGTTTCTTCTGTATTTTCACAAAACACCTATACTCAACCGCAAGAAAAATTGTTATTTGATAATTTATCCGAACAAATTAACAAAATTGATACCATAACATTTCGCAATCATCACCAAACTCTTATCTTAAAACTCAAAAATAATATCTGTCAAATTGACGGGCAAACACACATATTTGACAATCAAAAAAGCATAATATATTTATTGACATCTCTGTTAAATGGTAAATTGCTTGAACAACGTACTACCAAGCTGGAAAATTTTGGCAACTTTGGCCTTACACCGCTTTCTGCCGACAATTCTCCTATGACCGAAATAACCCTTTCCGCTGGAAATAAAAAACTTTACACGTTGGAAATCGGAAACTATGACATTGATCTTGGTCGCGGACTTCGTGGCGCTTATGTCAAACCTTTTAACACCTACGAAGTTTGGCTTTCCAATCTTGATTTCATCAATTTGGATTTAGATTGGCATAATTGGAGTTTCAGCAATTTATGGGATTTACATTTTGGACGTTTTTCAGAAATAAACAGCAACACAAACACCAATTTCTTGTCGGATATTGCACGTTTGCTTCTTAATACACCTTTTGAAAAAATCATCAAAGAAAAACCGCAACAGGCCAAAATTATCCAATCCCTACATATCAAAGCCGAAGGTGACAACGAATTGGAAATTGTATTTTTACAATCTGCTGATAAAATTTTTGCTCGCTACAATTTTATAAAAATCAATAGTGAAACAGACTTGCAGAATTTTGCAGCTTATGCTAAGCCGGTCTATTATCAGATATCTGATTCTCGATGGAAGGAAATAGCAGATGTCATTACTGCCTACAGAACAACAAAATAAACTAAAAAAAACTGCTGCAATCAGTAGTATATGTCTGGCAATACTTCTTACTATCATAAAAACAATCGGTGTATTTTATACCGGTTCATTAGCTGTTTTATCTTCAATGATTGACAGTTTTGCAGATTTGTTTGCCTCTTCTGTTACTTATTTTTCAGTAAAAGTATCTTCTCAACCGGCTGATTTTTCTCATCGCTACGGGCATGGAAAAGCAGAAGCTCTAAGCGCCCTAATCCAATCGGCATTCATAATGGGATCTGGATTGTTTGTTATGTATGATGGTATCAACCGTTTTATCAATCCGACCTCACTGATACAAACATCTTTTGGTATTATCATTATGATTATATGTCTAATCTTAACCACCGCACTAATCATATTTCAACACCATGTTGCCAAACTTACCCATTCACAAGCAATTCGTGCTGATGCCGCCCATTATGGAGTCGATATTATAACCAATATATCAATCATTTTATCTTTAATAATTGTCAAAATATTCGATATTATATGGTTTGATACCATAACCGCTTTAATTGTTTCAATTTATTTGATTTTCAATGCCGGAAAATTGGCTAAAGATGCCATCGCTCTACTTATGGATAAAGAACTTAGTAATGACATCCGCGAAAAACTTTGTAAATTAGTATTGTCTTGTGATCATGTTGAAGGGTTACATGATTTACGTACTCGTGATTTAGGCGGACAATACATGTTTGAACTACACTTGGAACTCGATGGAAACTTAAGTCTTTTCGAAGCCCATCGTTATTCCGATGATGTAGAAAACAAAATCAAAGAACAATTCCCCAATTCACAAGTAATTATACATCAAGATCCGGCAGGCTTATACGAAAAACGCCTTGATGAAGAAATATTATCTATACACAAAAAATAAAAAAAGGCTGAAAATCCATAAATTAGATTTTCAGCCTTTTACATTTCACTCTATATTTTTAGAGTTTTTCAATTCTCATCCTGTAGAATGACCGCCATACAAACAACAGTCCCAACAAGAAGAATGCGATACCAAGTCCGACAGATATACAACGCGGTGCTGCAACAGCCATTTCAACTGCTAACAAACCAAACAATGTTGTAAACTTGATAATCGGATTAAGCGCAACTGATGAAGTATCTTTGTACGGATCACCGACGGTATCACCGACAACCGAGGCTGCATGTAACGCAGAACCTTTTTCATTCAAATCAACTTCAACAACTTTTTTGGCATTATCCCAAGCACCACCGGCATTTGCCATATACAAGGCTTGAAAAAGTCCAAATACCACAATCGAAATCAGATAGCTGGCAAACAGATTAGCATCAAAACAAGCAAAGGCTATCGTAAATGAAAAGATTACAATAAAGATGTTAAACATACCCTTCTGTGCATACAAAGTACAAATCTGAACAACCTTTTTAGAGTCATCAATTGATGCTGCTTTGCTTGTATCAAGATTAATATGCTGTCTGATATAGTTTACAGCTCGATAAGCGCCTGTCGAAACAGCTTGCATTGAAGCTCCAGAGAACCAAAAGATAACCGCACCCCCTAAAATGATGCCGAATAAAACTTCTGGATCAAGCAAATTCAATTGCAAATTCAACAATAAGATAATCGAGAAAATCATAGTTGTAGCACCAATAACTGCCGTACCAATAAGTACTGGTTTTGCAGTCGCTTTAAAGGTATTACCGGCACTATCATTTTCTTCCAAATAATGCTTACCTCCTTCAAAATTTGGTTTGAAACCATATTCTTTTTCAATTTCTTTACTAATACCCTTGATGTTCTCAATTTGAGAAAGCTCAAATACCGATTGGGCATTATCGGTTACCGGACCATATGAATCAACAGCGATGGTAACAGGCCCCATACCTAGCATACCAAAAGCCACTAAACCAAACGCAAATACTGTCGGATAAACCATATAAGCATCTAAACCACTGCGTGCAGTAAAGAAAGCTATTGCCATAAGTCCTACCATAACCAATCCTTGCCAAAATGCGGAAAAATTACCGGCAACAATACCCGAAATAATATTAAGTGAAGCTCCGGCTTCCCGACTGGCATTAACAACTTCCTCAACATGTTTGGATTTTGAAGAAGTAAATATCTTGGTAAATTCCGGAATCAAAGCCGCAGCCAAAGTACCACAAGAAATGATTGTCGAAAGTTTCCACCACAAATCTTCTCCCATCGAGCCAATCATAACATAAGAAACACCAAAGGTAACCAAAATCGAAATGACAGAAGTCAACCAAATTAAAGAGGTTAACGGAGTTTCAAAGTTAAATGAACTCTTATTACCAAAAATTGCTTTAGAAAGACGAGAATTGAGCCAATACGAAACAATAGATGTTACTACCATCAACAAACGCATCGCAAAAATCCATACGATTAAGTGTGCCTGAATATCAATTCCGCCGTTAATCAGAGCCAATTCACCATTAGGAGCATACATCATACCCGCACCCAAAACGATAAAGCTGATTAACGCAACACCGGTCACACCGTATGTTTCAAAGCCATCAGCGGTTGGCCCGACTGAGTCACCGGCATTATCACCTGTACAATCGGCAATAACTCCGGGATTACGAGCATCATCTTCATCAATTTTGAAAATAATTTTCATCAAATCCGCACCAATATCGGCAATTTTAGTAAAAATACCGCCACAAATACGCAAAGCTGCAGCACCCAACGATTCGCCAATAGCAAAACCGATAAAGCATGCTCCGGCATTCTCTTTTGCAACAAACAGCAAAATGGCAATCATCATTGTCAGTTCCACACAAATAAGCAAAACGCCAATAGACATACCGGAACGCAACGGCAAATTCATAACCGGATACGGTCTTCCTTTAAGTGATAAAAAAGCTGTTCGAGAGTTTGCATAAGTATTGATACGCATTCCGAACCATGCCACCGCAAAAGATCCCAAAATACCCAATATTGACCACATCAAAATAGTCAATACTTTCGGCAATGGTGTAGCATTAAGATAAAAGAAATAATAAAAAATACAAACGGCAATAAACACCTCTAAAAGTACGAGCAGTTTTGCCTGTTGTTTCATGTATGTTTTGCATGTTTCATAAATTGTGTTGGAAACTTCCAACATTGATTTATGTGCAGGCATTTTTTTTATCATCAAAAATTCGACTAATCCGAACAAACCTCCCAACACACAGATACCTAAGCCATATAGCAATATCTGCGAACCGGTCAGCGTCAGACCGAAAATATTATAAACCACATCCAAAGACGGAATTTTTAAATCAATCTCCGATGCGCAAGCATTCCCACTCAGGAAGCCTAAAGTCAACAGACAGATTAAAGCTGCTCCGCCATATTTTTTTAAGTTTATCATATCCGATTCCCTTAATGTTAATCCAATAAAATTATAACAAAAACCTGCCTTTTCAAGACAGGTTATAGATTCCTGTTATGCCCCAAGCATACTATCAAGATTCTAAAAATTCCATTAAATAACGCTAATTGAACACAAAACTAAAATTACAATTTATTACCAAACTTAAAACATTAAAAACAAAGAAACAGCAATAAAGCCATACATCAACACTCCGGATAAATACATTCTTGCCACGCGAAAATCAGCACCCGAAGGCATTGCATTTTCAATAATTATGGTCTGCAACAAAACATACAATACATAATTTACAAAAGTAGGACGCATTATCGGCAAAAAATAACGATTAAGATAAAATCCTATCGGCAATAACAAAAGTGGTGCCATTGATGCAGGCACGGCATTATAAAATGTGATATTTCGAAAACCGACACTTCCCATAACATAATTGCCATCTTCCCCACGACGTGGAAATACCGTAAAATTGCACGGATGAGCATTCAAAATCAAACCGACAATAAAATGCATGAGTTCATGCAAAATTGTTCCCGGAATATTTACCAATGCACTTAACCACATTGAGCTATAAGTGGTATATTTAAAACGCAACAAAATAACCACTAACAAAATCAAATAAAAACGATTATCAAAAAATCCGCGCAAAAAATCCGAATTATTAATAAGTGTCATAAATTTATAATAAATTTCCAGTAAAATATCCATACTATTTGCCTTGTCTTAAAGTTGCCAATCCCGCTAAATAAGTATTCAGCAGCAATTTGCAAATATTTCCGCGATTAACTTGCCGCAAACTTCCCCATGCCGGAGTTGTCAAAAATCCACTGATAGAAAACAGAGCCATTTCCAAAACCTGTGCAGCCACCCGCTTTTCCGCATGACTAAGATTGGCATATATGCTTGCGATTTCATTATCCAATAATACCTCGATTCGCTTAAATTTGCGCACATAAGCAAAAGAATATTTTTCATTTCCGCAATGCAAATGTGCATCAAACAACAGCATCCACAAATTACGATTAGCAATCGCAAAAGAACTGAACGCTTCTACATAACGATTAATATTAACAAAAGGATTCTTTTGCGGCACTACCAAATTCATCTGCGCATAAAGTTCATCCAGTGTTTGCATATTTTGTTGCTGAATATAATTTTCCATACTGTAAAAAGTATTATATATTGTGCCAACTGAAGTGTTTGACGCATCAGATAACTTCCTTGCCGTCAAATATTCAGGCCCTTTTTCAACAACTAAACGTCGTCCTATTTTTAAAAGAGATTTTCTAATTTGCTCTTTCGCAAAAGCTTTCAATCGAGCTTCTTTTGTATTAACCATTGCTTTTATTCAACCGAAAAATATATTGGTGTTTAACAAATTATTTGTAATTAACAATTACAATAAACCAAACATGAACACTGTTCAATCTTAATCTGCAAGATTTTAAGGAAATTCTCATGAAAATAAGTTCAATAGTAATTCTTTTTTTTATGCTACTTGGAGGTTCCATTGCATTGGCGCAAGCTCCTGACACCATGCGCAACGTTTTGATTGACGACACAGCTGTTTACATTGATAAAGAAGCCTCTGAAAACGCTGTTGATGCCGCTCGCAAACTATTACGTGAACGCCCACAAACCTTGCGTAAACAAAATTTTCCCAAATTACGCCAAAAATCACATACATCAACAGCTCAAATTGTCACTCGTTCAATGTCGGCACCTTTCGGACTTGTATGGGGAGCCAGTATAAACGAAACCAAAAATCAAGGAATCATTCTCACACCAATCGAAGAAAAGGACCATGTAAACAATTTTTCAGCAACTAAACTTCCCAAACCGATTTCCGCTTTTAACAAAGTTGATCTGACTTTTGGAGAAGAAAATAAATTATGGCGAATAATTGCTTATGGAAAATTCCTCGATGATGATGCTTCGGCCTCCAAGGTTTTACGTGAATATAAAATCTACTCAGCTCTGTTAGCTCAAAAATATGGAAACAAGCAAGAATTTTTCACTCCTGCTCAAATTGATGTCGTTGAGAAAAATGAAAAAGGTAAAGATGTTACCATTTCAAAAGAAGCCCCTATTGGCAATCCCGATTTTCTAAATCAACTCCAACAAGGGACTGCCACCCTTTATTCAACTTTTCATAACGATGAAGTCGGTGCTGCTCTTGCTATAAATGTTGACGGAAATAAAAAAAGCTATATAGTCATCGACTATAAAAACTTAAAAATACTCAAAGCACAAGAAAATAAAACTCTTGACGCTCTCTAAAACAAAATCTGAAGGACGAACACTTATGAACAAGATTGCATTTTGCGGAGCTTCGGGCAACGGTATCAGCCCACTTGAACAAATTATGATAAAGAAAGGCTACGAAGTTTACGGCTCAGACCTTAGTTTTGACGAAGGTCGTGATCAAGATCGCAAAAAAGCATTGCAAAATGTAGGATTACATACCATTCCTCAAGACGGTAGCGGTATAACACCGGATATGAAGGCATTATACGTTTCTTCAATTATCAATGAAGAAAATCCTGATGTCCAAGCCGCTCGTAAATATGGCATTCCCATAAAGAAACGCTCCGATTTATTGTGTGAAATTTTTTCTCAATACGAAAAAGGTATCGCCATTGGCGGGACAGCAGGAAAAACCACCACCACCGCAATGATCGGCTACATTCTTGATACACTCGGATATCGTCCTTGCATGATTAACGGTGGTATGCTTTGCAATTATCAAAACAACCCCGGAATGCCCAATTACCTGTATTATGATAACAGTAAATATTGCGTTATTGAAGCAGATGAAAGCGATGGTTCCATTCAAAAATATCACCCTTACATCGGTATCATTAATAATATATCCCATGATCATACCAGTATGGAAAAATTGATTGAATATTTCACCAATTTTGCCACCCATGTACAACACGCTTTAATAATCAACAAGGATTGCCCTGTTGGCTCCCAAATTAAGGCTCCGACTGCTCAAACATTATCTTTTTCTATGAAAGATGCTTCAGCTGATTTTTATGCTTCTAACATCCGCGCAATAAAAGACGGTGTTGAATATCAACTTGATGGACAAACTTTCCGCCTTGGCATTATCGGAACTTTCAACATTGCCAATGCACTGGCAGCAATCGCCGCATGTAGCGCTGCTGGAATAAACAAACTTGATGCGGCTAAAGCTCTTGAAGGGTTTACCGGAGTTAAAGTCAGACTCGAAAAAATAGGCACTTCTGCCAATGATATTACTATCTATAATGATTTTGCTCACAACCCCGGAAAACTTGCGGCTTCAATATCAGCATTAAAAGAACATCCCGGACGTATTATTGCTATGTACCAACCTCACACCCCATTTTCAGTTACCAATACTCGTGACGAAATGGCTCCGGCATTCGTTTCTGTACTGGAACAAAATGATATCCTCATTATGCAGGAAATCTACGAACTAACCCCTAACGATAATATTTCCTCAAATGACATTATTAATGATGTCAAACAACTCGGACATAGCAATGCAACTTTCTTCAAAACTCGCCTCCCGTTAAAAGAATTTATTTTGCAAAATGCCAAAAAAGGAGATCGTATCATAATTATGGGCGCACATGATAATTCTCTTGCCGATTTCAGTCGAGAATTGTTATCGCTTCTATAAATTTTATTCAAACAGAAAACAAGAATTACTCAGGCAATACTTAATATTTAGATTAATTAAATAAAGCTCAAAACATAATCCAGATTTTTAGCATTAAGATAATTAATCAGCTTCATATAAGTAACAATGCCATCCCAACCGCGTGTATTAAACGCAAGCATTGAACCAATAGCCCAAAGATTGGCTGAAGGCAAAAAAAGCGCACAAAATTTATACGAAACCTTGGGTAAATCAGTCTGTTTTTCATGTATCTGAGATCCCACTGTATCAAGATGATAACCAATAAAATACCCCAACACACCATTAAGAATTAAATTACTCGGCGCAAACGAAGTATAAATCGTCATAGCAATCATATATACAAGACCAAATAATGGAAAAAAATAAGGTGCTATGATAATCAACCAATTCCCCTCTCCTTCAAAAGCTATTGCTCCTCCGGAATTATCTCCTTCAACACTAATTCTTTTCACTTTATGAAATGTTAATAAGGCAAAAAAAGCATGTGTAAATTCATGTGCGACAATCTCCATATTAGTTTTAACAGAACTGTCCATCATACTGCGAGATATAAAAAAGAGAAAAAAGCCTCCACCCAAGGCAACATACTGCATATTTGTAAACTTGAAATAAGCCAACGATTGAATATACGCAGGAAAAGAAAGCAACATATAAACAGCGACTGGCCACTTACACAATTCAATAAATCTATTAATTAACGTCCGCATTGTCACCTCCTTAACTTCACAAATTATATAATACCAAACATAAATTTCACGCCTTATATGTAATATATTAACATTTCTTCAACTCTTACCGTATATACTTTATTTATATTTTATAAAAAGAGGGCAAAACCATGGCCGATCAGGACATAAATACTTATGATTTTTTAATTAATGATGAAGACGAAGCAATGTTGCTTCTCTACGCGCACAAAGGCGAGCCTAAAGACTCCAGTATTGAATTAAATGTTGAAAATAAATCTGCTATACTGCATCGTACCCCAACAGATGATGTATATCTTGACGGCATTCCCGATGATGTTCTTGACAGTATGCAGGATTCTGACAAATTGTTAGTATGTGAACTTAGTATAGAAAAAGACGATAAAGATACTAAAATTGTTTATGCCTATGAAGCAGAAATAACCGATTAAAAACAAGTTGCGGTAAACAAAAAGGCGAATCATACTCGATTCGCTTTTTTATTATAGGCAATCTCAAATAAAAAAAGAGAGAGGAAAAATTATCTCTAAATTCCTCTCTCTTACAATACTTATTTTGATTTCTAAATCTTTTCCACTTGAGAATATTCCAATTCAACCGGAGTAGAACGACCAAAAATAGAAACCGAAACCTTAACACGCGATTTTTCTGTATCAACCTCTTCAATCAAACCGACAAAAGAAGCAAACGGCCCGTCACAAACACGAACTTGCTCACCAACTTCAAACTCAACAACCGTCTGAGGTCTTTCAATACCTTCCTGCATTTGAGTAATGATACGCTGAGCTTCGGCTTCCGTAATCGGATAAGGCTTGTTACGACTACCCAAAAAATTGCTAACATTAGGATTATTTTTGATTAAGTGCCAAGCATCATCTGTCATAATCATCTTAACCAAAATATAACCGGGAAAGAACTTACGTTCACTGGTAACTTTTGCACCTTTTTTAACTTCAATAACTTCTTCAGTCGGAATCATAATATCGAAGATTTTATCTTCCATTTTTTTAACAATAGCCTGCTCTTTAATCGATTCCGAAACTTTTTTCTCGCAACCGGAATGAACATTAACGACATACCAACGCGGTTCCATAAGCCTATACTCCAAGACCAAAGATTAATTTAACAACCCAGCCGAAGAACTGATCGACAAAAAAGAAAAATGTTGCCGCAATAGCTACAATAACCAAAACCATAATTGAAGTCTGCACAACTTCCTTTCTAGTCGGCCAAGTTACTTTTTTAACTTCTTGTTTGACTTGTCTAAAAAACTGTATCGGACTAATCTTAGTCATATAATTTTTCCATTCAAATACTGATTAAAAAAAGCTTTCAATTCTTCGCCAAAAAAAATGGCAGGGGCAGTAAGATTCGAACTCACGACATTCGGTTTTGGAGACCGACGCTCTACCAACTGAGCTATACCCCTAAAAAACACACACAGCCCAATCACAGACTGCGTTATACTGATACACAAGATTACTTAAATAATCAAGTACTTTTTTATTCCACACCGAAATTTTATATTACAAATCTTCCAGCTGCCGCAAAATACAATTATCCGCATCCAAATGATACTTAACACCTGCCGGCAAAACATAGCGCTCCCGAAAATGTCCAAAGTTAAAATCACTAATCATCGGAATATTAACTTGTGCTGCAAAATCAGCCAATATATCTGCCATAGATCCCTGTGTCGGATGATCCACACATTCGCTAAAACGCCCAAGAACAATCCCTTTAACATCTTTAAATTGCGGATTATACTTAAGTTGCGATAACATCAATGAAATTTTATATGAACTTTCACATTCATCTTCCAATAACAAAATTGAACCGGCAATATCCGGATAATATGGCGTACCACTCAAATCACTGATTGTACTCAAACATTCTCCAAGCAAAATCCCTTCTGCCACACCACCATGAATTTTTTTTCCGCTCTGAACATTAAAATGTTTACCTGTCAACACATCCATTAATCCCGATTCCACCAACGGATGTATTCCTTCCGGAGTACGAAATTCATATTCCGGCAAATATCCCACAACAAAAGAATTGCCGGTCTTAGCATAAACCCCCAACTGCAATGACGTACTATCACTAAACCCTATAATTGGCTTAGGATGAGTGGCTATAAAATCATAATCCAGATGCTCTAAAATCCTCAAAGCTCCGGCTCCACCATGAACCGCCAATAAAATATCAACCTCATCATCAGCAAACATCGACATAATATCTTTAGCTTTATCTTGTGCCGAACCCTCATATTGACACATTCCTTTATAGACAGAGGGAACAACTTTTACCCGCAACCCCAATCGTTCCAGATGAGCAATCCCTTGATAAATTTCAATCTGTTCACACTCTCTCAACATAATAGACGGCGATATAATACCAACGGTACGATACTTTTTCATTCAAATCTCCTGATAATCACGTCCATTATAATCATCAATTCCTAAAAACTGTTTAAAAAACAAAAAGCTCTCTCACGAGAGCTTTTTATCTAAATAAATTATTCAAAAACTAAGCTTTAGCTTCTTCTTTGGCGGCTTCAGCTGCGGCAGCTTTTTCAGCAGCAACGCGAGCCAAATCTTTAGCA
Source organism: Alphaproteobacteria bacterium (assembly GCA_017452885.1). Taxonomy (GTDB): domain Bacteria; phylum Pseudomonadota; class Alphaproteobacteria; order RF32; family CAG-239; genus CAZU01. The sequence continues at coordinate 569 of JAFTLF010000066.1, read as the reverse complement.
CCTTTAGCATTTACATCACGGTCAACCAATTCGATAATAGCCATATCTGCAGCATCACCATAACGAAAACCGGCACGCAAAACACGACAATAACCACCGTTACGATCTTTATAACGTTCGGCCAAAGTAGAGAACAACTTAGCAACAACTTCATTGTCACGCAAGAAAGACAATGCCTGTCTACGATTGTTCAAATTACCTTTTTTACCCAAAGTAATCATTTTATCAACAAAAGTTCTGAGTTCTTTTGCGCGTTGAACAGTAACCTTAATCTGCTCGTGTGTCAAAACAGCCGCTGTCAAATTAGAAAACAAAGCTTTACGAGCGTTGGTATCCATATTAAGTTTTCTGTGTTTCATTCCATGTCTCATGGCATTTCCTTTCATATTTCTCTGTGTTCTGCAGGACAGAACGGATCAATCTTAAATCTTTACTACGGACTCGGCAACGCCGCACATACATAAAGACTCCACATTCGCCGCGTTTTTAACACAGTAACTTAACAATTGCAAGCAAAAAACTTCAATCAATTTGTTTAATTCTTACCAATAAATAACCAAAGGGCTGAA
>JAFTLF010000065.1 GCA_017452885.1 Alphaproteobacteria bacterium | reverse complement strand
GTTGATCCCGGAGCAATCGGAGTTTCCGGCATTTATGAAAAAAATATTACCCTTGCTATGGCTCGGGAGTTGAAAGAGGTGTTAGAAAAAAACAGCCGTTACAAAGTTTATCTGACGCGTAATCGTGATATTTTTATTCCGTTGCGAGATCGTGTTAAAATTGCACGTCGTTATGATGCGGATCTATTCCTTTCTATTCATGCGGATAGTGCCGTCAATCGTCGAGCAAGCGGTTTTTCTGTTTATACTTTATCCGAAAAAGCATCCGACAAAGAAGCCGCAGCTCTCGCAGAAAAGGAAAATAAAGCGGATATTGTCGCCGGCCTTAATTTTGCCGAACACTCTAAAGAGGTTTCTGATATTTTGCTGAATTTGGCTCAACGGGAAACTCTCAATCGCTCTTCTGAGTTTGCCACCATTATGGTATCTGAAATGCGAAAATCCATTCATACTCTGGATAATACACATCGTTTTGCCGGTTTTGCGGTGTTGAAGGCTCCTGATGTTCCGTCTGTTTTGGTGGAGTTGGGGTACTTATCCAATCGTAATGAAGAAAAAATGCTTCGCCAAAAATCATATCGTAAAAAACTTGCTGTTTCAGCTTCAAAAGCTATTGATAAATATTTTCAAAATATGCGGCAGGCATTCGCATTTTAATGTTTGACTCTGCTTATTTTTTTCGATATTAAGTAAGACAACACAAACGGTTTGTATTTATTTGATTTTGACAGGTCAAGCATGTTCAAGACATTATCTTCTTTGCTCAGCACATTTTTCTTCTTTGCGGTTATCGCTTTGATTGTGTTAATAACCTCTTTATGGCAAATTTCTCAAGAATTGCCGGATTATCAGCAGTTAGAAAAATATGAGCCTGCAGTTACAACAAGGTTGTATGCGGGTGATGGTCGGCTGATGATGGAGTATGCGGCCGAAAAACGTTTATTTGTGCCGGAAGAAAAAATTCCGGAGCGTGTAAAAAATGCTTTTATCGCGGCAGAAGACAAAAATTTTTACCACCATTTTGGAATAGACTTTTTGGGTATTATCAGAGCTGTGTTGGATAATGTCAAAAATATAGGTAGCGGTCGCCGTCCGGCAGGAGCTTCGACCATTACCCAACAAGTAGCTAAAAACTTTTTGTTGTCCTCAGAATTATCATACAAGCGTAAAATTAAAGAGGCAATTTTATCAACTCGTATAGAGCAGGCTTTCAGCAAGCAACATATCTTGGAACTTTATCTTAATGAAATATACCTTGGTAATCGTTCGTATGGTGTGGCCGCTGCAGCGCTTAATTATTTTGGCAAATCACTTGATGAATTAACTTTAGAAGAAGCTGCGTATCTGGCGGCTCTTCCCAAGGGGCCGAATAATTACAATCCCAAAACCAAGTATGATGCCGCCATAGCTCGTCGCAATTGGGTCATCGGTCGTATGTTGGATGACGGCTACATTAGCGAAGAAGAAGCAGAAGCAGCCAAAGAAAAACCATTGCAAGTTCTTGAGCGTCGAGGCGAGTTTGTTGAGGATGCCCAATATTTTAGCGAAGAAGTACGTCGCCATGTTAATCAAAAATTTGGTGAAGATGCTTTATATGAAGGCGGATTGCTGATTCGTACCACCTTGAATCCGCGTTTGCAAAAAATAGCAACAAAGGTGTTTGCTGATGAAATTCGCAATTATGACCGCCGGCATGGTTGGCGCGGTTCATTAGCAAACATAGATACCACAACAGATTACAAACAAGCTCTAATTGATGTTCAGGCTCCTGCCGGTCGAAAAAACAGTTGGACTAAAGCGGTTGTTTTAAAGGTTAGTCAAGCGCAGGCTGAGATTGAAACTGTTGACGGCGAGAAAGGTGTTTTATCTCTTTCAGATATGAAGTGGGCGCGTAAAAACCTCAAAAATCAGAGCGTAGGCGGTGAACCGAAATCGGTTGCCGAGGTTGTAAAGCCCGGTGATGTTATTTTGGTAGAAAAAAATCTTCAAACAGGTCAATTTTCTTTACAGCAAGTGCCGAATGTCGAAGGCGGTCTTATTGCTCTTGATCCTCATACCGGAAAAGTTTTGGCAATGGTCGGTGGCTATTCGTTTAAGAAATCCCAGTTTAATCGTGTTACCCAAGCAATGCGTCAAACCGGTTCAACATTTAAGCCAATTGTTTATTTGGCGGCATTAGAAAACGGATATTCTCCAACGGATTTGATTCTTGATGCTCCGTTTGTGTTGGATCAAGGTCCCGGACAACCGCTATGGAAACCCGTAAATTATTCCAAACGTTTTTATGGTCTGATGACTTTACGTCAGGGTATCGAAAAATCGCGCAATCTTATGACTGTACGTCTGGCTCAAGATGTCGGTATGGATAAGGTGGCTGAATATGCAAAAAAAATGGGGGTTAATCCTAACCTTCCGGAGCTTCTTTCCATGTCTTTAGGTGCCGGAGAAACCAAATTGATTAACATGGCCAGAGCTTTTGGCATTCTTGTAAATGGTGGTAAAAAAATTGATACTTATTTAATTGAACGTATTCAGGACAGAAATGGTCATACAATTTATCGTCATGATCAGCGTGAATGCGAAAATTGCTCAGTTGAAAAATGGAATGAACAGCCGGTTCCACAATTGATTGATGATCGCGAGCAAATTATAGATCCTTTGAGTGCTTATCAAATGGTGAGTATTATGGAAGGTGTTGTCCAGTATGGCACCGGCGCACGTCTTAAGTCTTTAGGGTATCATCTCGCCGGAAAAACCGGAACAACCAACAAAAATCAGGATGCGTGGTTTGTTGGATTTTCGCCTGATTTAGTTGTTGCTGTTTATGTCGGTTTTGACGAACCTCGTTCACTGGGGCGTTTTGAAACAGGAGCCGCAGCAGCTTTACCTGTTTTTCAAAATTTTATGCGTGAGGCATTGGCCGGACAACCGGATATACCGTTCCGTATTCCTGCCGGTATCAAGTTAGTGCGAGTAAATCACAATACAGGTCAACTAGCACAACCGCAGGATACGTCCGTAATTGTCGAAGCTCTCAAGCCTGAATATAATCTTGATGCAAAAACTCAGCGTGTTATCGGTTCTCCACAAAACAACAAAGAAGAAAAGACTGAAAATAAACCGACATTTACAAATGATGAGCAGGACAGTGTCAGGTTGGGTTCGGAATATTAATAAGGAAATTCAAAATATGCGTGCAGAAATTTATGAACGGGTTGAAGCAATCAAGCAGTCATTAGCACTGCTGAGGAGGTCTCTTTGACTATGAGAATGCCTGCCTTCGTTTTGAAGAACTTGAGGTTTTAACCGCAGAAGCCGATTTGTGGAACAATCCGCAAAACGCACAAAAATTGATGAGTGAAAAAAATAATCTGGAATTCAGCCTTAATAATTTTCATTCAATGGAACAAACTCTGACAGATTTGGTAGAATTATCGGAATTGGCAGAAGCAGAAGATGATGAAGATGTCATTGCCGACATATTACAACAACTTGATGATTTGCGCATAACGGTTAAACACGGAGAACTTGAGGCTCTGCTTTCCGGAGAGGTAGATGCTAATGATGCTTATGTTGAGGTTCACGCCGGCAGTGGCGGTACAGAAGCTCAGGATTGGGCTGAAATGTTAGTGCGTATGTATACTCGTTGGGCAGATGCTCATAATTATAAAGTAGAATATATCGAAGAAACAGAGGGAGATGTTGCCGGTATTAAATCTGTTACATTACGCATTAATGGGCATAACGCGTATGGTTGGCTCAAAGCAGAAAGCGGTGTTCATCGTTTGGTGCGAATTTCTCCGTTTGACAGTGGTGCTCGCAGACACACCAGTTTTGCCTCAGTCGGTGTCTATCCGGTGATTGATGATGAAATAGAAATAAATATTAATGAAGCTGATTGTCGTGTTGATACTTATCGCGCGTCAGGTGCCGGTGGACAACACATCAATAAAACAGATTCTGCGATAAGGATTACCCATATTCCGACCGGCATTGTCGTGCAGTGTCAAAACCAGCGTTCTCAGTTTCAAAATCGTGAATCGGCTTGGAAAATGCTCAAGGCCAGACTCTATGAACTTGAACTCAAAAAGCGCGAAGCCAAAGCAGAGGAGCAACGAGATGCGTTAAGTGACATAGGTTGGGGACATCAGATTCGTTCATATGTTTTGCAACCGTATAAAATGGTCAAAGATTTGCGTACCAATGTTGAAACTTCAGATACTCGCGCCGTTTTAGACGGAGATATTGATTTGTTTTTAGCCGCCTCATTGGCAGATAAGGTAGGGGTAAATGACTAAAAAAACTCTATATAAATTAAGCGGAGTTTTATTATTTGCATATATGGTCTTTTGCCTTGCCGTATATTATAAACCGCAGTTATTCTTTTATAATCCGTCAATAGAGAAAAGTACTTTACCCCAAAAAACAGAATTTCCTATACAAGAAGTTTATTATAAAGCAGAAGACGGAACACAGCTATATGCTTGGTATGTAAAACCGCAACTAGGCAAGTCTGTGATTGTTTTTTTACACGGCAATTCTTATAATATTGAAAAGTTTTATCATAAACTTATTCCATTAATCAAAGAGGGATATGGAGTTTTTCTGCCGGAATATCGAGGATTTGGCGGTATTGAAGGAACTATAACCCAGTCCAATTTAGAAATGGATACCAGAGCAGCTCTAAAAAAACTGCGCCGTTTAGGATATTCTAACCGACGTATAACGTTGTATGGTATGTCACTTGGTTCATATACTTCAATTTATGCCGCTGCGGAGATAGGTAAAAAGCAACCGTTTGCCGGCTTGATTTTGGAAGTTCCTTTTGACAGTATGATAAATGTTGTCAAAGAAAGAGTTTGGTTACCTTTGCCGCTCAATTTGATAATTCGTGATAAATATGAAAATCAAAATAATATTAAATTAATTCAAACTCCATTGTTGGTTATGGGGGCAGGAAAAGATAAGGTTGTCCCAATAAAACTTGATGAAAATATTTTTGCCCAAGCAGCCGAACCGAAGGAGTTGATTATATATGAATACGGCGAGCACAGTAATTTATTTGATTTTGATAACTATAAGGATATACTAGTCTGGTTGAAGAATAATGAAAAAGCTCGACAATAAGACATATAAGCTACACAAGCTGTTTGATTATATCGGTGTTATCTTTTTGATAATGCTGCTGATGTTTGTATGGCAGCTTTATCGAGGCTCAATTTCTGTTCCGTTTTTGAAACCTTATATCATTAAAGCTCTAAATCATGATG
>JAFTLF010000064.1 GCA_017452885.1 Alphaproteobacteria bacterium | reverse complement strand
CTCTTATTTTTTTACTTATCATCCACAAATTTATTACTTGTCAACAATAACAAATTTTGTTAATTTCCTTCTCAATATAATCACACAACAAGGAGAATAAAATGAGTGAAGAAAATGCTGATGTTGGCGGAATTGCCGTAGATAGACTACGTTCTTTAATTGAACGTATTGAAAGGTTAGAAGAAGAAAAAGCAGCCATTGCTTCTGATATTCGTGATATTTTTGCCGAAGCTAAATCCGCCGGTTTTGATGTCAAAATTATGCGTACGGTTATCAAATTGCGTAAAATGAATGCTGCCGATCGTGACGAACAAGAATTCTTGCTTGAAACTTATCGTAAGGCACTAGACATTTAGAGTTTAAAAACAACTCCAATAATTGCCGAAAGCCCCAGATAAAAAACGGGGCTTTTTTTATAAAAACGTATCGAAGCAAATAAAATAGCAAAAACGATACCATGTGACAAATCAATTAATGCCATCTTTGCCAATTCCACACCGGCAAAAATTATCAAAGCCATAACCGCCGGACGGATACCTTCCAACACAGTATGTACTCGTCGATTACACTGATATTTATTCATCAAGCGACAAATCATGATAATCACAATTACCGAAGGTGTTACCAAACCGATTGTTGCAATAATCCCTCCTAAAATACCGGCAGCATTAAAACCTGCATATGTAGCCATATTCACCCCAATCGGTCCGGGAGTAGATTCGGCAATTGCAATCATATCAGTCAGTTCTTTAACCGTAAACCAATCATAAGCTTCCGATAAATCAAATAAAAACGGCACCGTAACCAATCCGCCACCGATAGCAAACAAACCTATTTTGAAAAATTCAAAAAACAACTGTAAATAAATCATTTCTTAAAAAACTCCCCGATAATCAGAGAACATAAAGCCGCCACAATTATTACCCACACTGCCGAAAAATTAAATATTCCAAGTAAAGCTAAAGCAATTACAAAAATTGTTCCGTTAGCATAACTGCGAATATTCTTTTGCCATAAATCAATAACGACACTGGCAATCAAAGCAATCACTCCTACGCGAATACCGGCAAAGGCATAACTCACATAACTATTATACATATACTGCTTAAGTACCAAAGCAATCAGCGTTATAATCAATAAAGACGGAAGAATCATTCCTATTGTCGAAGCTATAGCCCCTTTATTTCCGGCTCGTCGATAGCCGATAAACGTTGCCGTATTAACAGCAATAATCCCCGGCGTACACTGTCCGATAGCATATATATCCAACAATTCTTCTTCTGTAAGTATACGCCTCTTGTTTACCAACTCATCCTTAAGCAACGGCAACATTGCATATCCGCCACCAAAGGTAAACAAACCTATTTTGCAAAACAAAACAAACAAATCTTTTAAATTACGCATTCCACATCGCCGTTGTTAATTTTATCTGACTGACTATATGTTGATTTAACTTTATATATCGTTAAAAAAACGAAAGACCATATCATGATTATAGCAATTCCAAAAGAAACCCTAAATTCAGAAACACGAGTAGCAGCCACTCCGGAAACCACACAACATTTTGTTCGTATGGGATTAAATGTTGTTATTGAAAGTAACGCTGGAATCTCTGCCGGTTTTACCGATGCAGAATACAGCAAAGTAGGAGCAATCATATCAAACACTCAAACAATTTACCAAAAAGCCCAGATTATAATAAAAATACATGCTCCACAAATTGATGAAATTTCTATGTTACTCAAAAAACAAATAATAATTGCCGATTTTTCAAACGCATCCTCACTACAATCTTTGGCTGATAAAAAAACAACTTGTTTTGCTCTTGAACGTATTCCTCGCATTTCTCGGGCTCAAACCATGGACATCCTAACCTCCCAAAGTAATCTGGCCGGATACAAGGCTGTTATAAATGCAGCCACACTTCTCAAAAGGAATCTGCCTTTAATGATGAGTGCCGCCGGCACTCTTTCTCCGGCTAAAGTACTTGTTATTGGTACCGGCATTGCCGGATTACAAGCTATTGCAACAGCTAAAAGACTTGGCGCACAGGTATTTGCCTCAGATATTCGCCCAGAAACAAAAGAACAAGTAATTTCTCTTGGTGCCAAATTCATTGACATGAATGACATTTCTGCCCAACTACCCAAAACAAACATTCTTATCACTTCTGCCACAATCATGGGCAAAACCGCCCCCAAACTAATCACCAACAAAATGCTGGATGAGATGCCTCGTAATAGTGTAATTATCGATATGGCAGCAGCAAGCGGCGGCAATGTTGAAGGTATTGAAAATAACAAAACAATTTATCGTAACGGACTAATTCTTTCAGGAAACAGCAATCTTGCAGCCGAAATTCCGGATTCTTCCAGTCGAACATTTTCCCAAAACATCTTAAACTTTTTGACACCATGGTTCAATGCAGAAAGCAAATGCTTCAATTTTGATTTTAGTGACGAGATAATAGCCAAAACTTGTATTATAAATAATGGAAAAATTATATCTAAGGAGAAAAAATAATGGATACTTGGATGTTGCTGACAATTTTAGTTCTATCCTGTTTTGTCGGCTATTTCGCCGTATGGGGAGTAACACAAGCTCTGCATTCTCCGTTAATGAGCATATCTAATGCAATATCCGGAATTATTATTATCGGCGCTTTAACAATAGCCGGAACAGCAGAAAGCAACATCAGCAAAATCCTAGGGTTAATCTCTGTTTTTTTAGCATCTGTAAATATCTTTGGCGGATTCGCTATAACACATCGTATGCTGTCTATGTTTAAGAAAAAGGAGAAAAAATAATGCAATCATGGCTCATTCCTTTTTCTTATCTGCTAGCCGGTATTTTTTTCATTTTGGCAATACGAAGTCTTTCTTCTCCCTACACTGCTCACCGCGGCAATATCATCGGCATGTTTGGAATGCTGATTGCCATAATAACAACCATCTGTTCGCCTTTAGTTGACAAATACTTATATATTCTTGTTGCCATTACCTGTGGTGGAATTATAGGTATCTTCTTCGCTTTCAAAGTCCGCATAGCCTCTCTTCCGCAAATGATTGCTGTTTTTAACGGATTAGGTGGATTAGCTGCTGTTTTTATATCTTTATCCGAAATCATTAATGGCTCACATGCTTATTTTGATATTTCTATCGGTTTAATCATCGGTGCATTAGCTTTTTCAGGATCAATGATTGCTTTTGCCAAACTTCAAGAACTTCTTCCTTCAGGGGCTTTTGTTTTTCGCTACCAACAACAAATCAATTTATTTTTATTATTAACGCTTATCACCCTATGTATAATCTTTCTGCTTACCCCTCAAATAAACTTATTCTATTGGCTTACCGCTATTGCCATAATTTTGGGATTCCTCTTGGTTTTACCAATTGGTGGTGCTGACATGCCGGTTGTTATATCTGTTCTTAACTCCTATACCGGATGGGCTGCAGTAGGAATTGGTTTTTCTCTTAACAATATTCTGCTTATAATTACAGGCTCACTCGTGGGAGCCGGTGGAGCCATACTTTCTTACATCATGGTAAAAGCAATGAATCGCTCCCTAACTAATGTCTTACTTGGCGGATTTGGTCAAAAAGTCAATTCTACCACATCTGCCGAAAAAAATAAAAAAGTTAACATCGGCTCCGCACAAGATGCTGCCTATATTATGGAAAATGCTCACAAAGTTATTATTGTTCCCGGCTATGGTATGGCGGTTGCACAAGCCCAATATGTTTTACAAAAAATGGCTGAAGATCTGCGCACCTTATATAATGTTGACGTAAAATTTGCAATTCATCCGGTAGCTGGCCGTATGCCCGGACATATGAATGTTTTACTGGCCGAAGCCAACATCCCTTATGAAGATGTTTTTGCATTAGAAGATATAAATCATGAATTTGCTTCCGCCGATGTAGCTTATGTTATCGGCGCTAATGATATTACCAACCCTCTCGCCAAAACAGACAGTTCCTCCCCTATTTATGGCATGCCTATATTAGATGTAGAAAAGGCTAAAATTGTCTTTTTTGTAAAACGATCCCTTGCCAGTGGTTATTCCGGTATCGAAAATCCGTTATTTTTTGCAAATAATACTATAATGTTATACGGAGATGCTAAACAAGTTACTGAAGAAATTGTTAATACACTAGAACAAAATAATCTATAATTACATAAAATTTTTATAAGAAATTAAGTTTTTACACTTATAAGTACTATTAATGTTTAATTCTAGCCACGAGATACAAAACTTATGCATTCAATTCATAGCCTGATTGTTGATTTAACTTTAATCACTATTTATGCCGGTATCACAACCCTTATATTTAAGAAGCTAAAACAACCTACTGTTTTAGGATACATTCTTGCTGGCATCTTCGCAGGTCCATTTTTCAACTTTGTTCCTACAATCTCAGACAAAGAAAATCTTACTTTATGGGCAGATATCGGCGTTATCTTTTTGCTTTTCGGTTTGGGTTTGGAATTTAGCTTTAACAAAATGATTAATGTTGGCAAATCTGCAATGATTACCGCTACTGCAAATATCTTTTTCATGCTTTTTTTGGGTTACAATACAGGATTACTATTGGGGTGGCCGGTTATTGACAGTTTTTTCTTAGGCTCAATGATTTCAATGTCGTCTACCACCATTATTATAAAAGCCTTTGATGATCTGAATATCAAAAAACAACGTTACACCGATTTAGTGTTTGGCGTTTTGATTGTTGAAGACATCGTAGGTATTTTACTCCTCGTATTACTACCAACAATTGCACTGGGCAATACCATTAACAGTCAAGAATTAGCTATCAGCACCGCTAAACTTATCTTCTTTTTAGTATTGTGTTTTGTCATAGGAATTTATTTGGTTCCTACTCTTCTCAAAAAAATCTCTACTTTCTTAAATGATGAAATGATATTATTGATAACCACAAGCCTATGTTTTGGCATGGTTCTGCTCGCCACATCATCCGGTTTTTCATCGGCTTTAGGTGCTTTTATCAGGGGTTCTATTCTCGCCGATACCGAACTTATTGAAAAAATAGAAAAAAATTTCAAACCGCTTAAAGATTTTTTTGGCGCAGTATTTTTTGTATCTGTCGGTATGATGGTAGATCCCTCCATGTTTATTACCTACGCTTGGCCGATATTAGTAATAACCATAATTGTTATCACCGGTAAAATACTATTTTCCTGCTTTGGTTTTCTGCTGTCGGGAGAAAATCTAAAAACATCTATCCAAGGAGGTTTCTCTCTTGCTCAGGTTGGAGAATTTGCGTTTATTATTGCCAGCCTTGGTATGAGCATTGGCGTTTTGAATCAAAGAGTTTATCCGATTATTGTTGCAGTATCAGTTATAACAACATTCCTCACACCAATGATGATTAAATCATCCGATGCTTTTTATAAACGTATCACCAAGTTATTACCCAATTCATGGAGCAAATTTATTGAACGTAATACTGCTCCTAAAACAGAAACACAAATGGAAGAACGTCGTTGGAAACTTTTATTCAAAAGCTATTTTTTGCGCTTAGTACTGTTTAGCATGATTCTTTACACAATTATCGCTTTATCAACCTACTTTATCCGACCGCTTATTAACGAATTTATTCCGCACAACCTCGGTGCGCGTATCACCATTACTCTCATCACATTTATACTGATGGCACCATTCCTTAAAGCTCTAATTGGCTGGGAAACAATCTTGCCATTATATCTCAAGGAAAAAATAGCTTTGTTATTTTGCAAAATAAGTTCAGCCTCAAGTGAAGAAGCCAAAAAATCAATTATTCAACGATTGGAAGCAAAACTGGACTTCTGTAATATAAAACATGAAAACGAAGATGCTCGCAATTTTTTCATTTCCAACAATAAAATTGCCGCATTATATTACAAACTCTGGACTTCCAAAAAACTCAATAGATTACCCCTGATTTTGCTTACCAGTTTCAGGCTTTTATTGGTTCTATTCTTTATAGGTATGGTTGTACATCAATTTTTAACAGAAAATCCCAAAGTTACACTAACTCTTGCCATTTTATCAATTTTGATAATATCTCAATCACGATGGTTATTTAACCAATACATGAGCATTGAAACTCAATTTTTGAAAAATCTTACCGGATCTCCCCGCTCAAACAACTCCGAAGTAACATCTGTTTTACCCAACGAAGAACTAGCACCTCAAAAAGAAAGCAATAAAGATAAAAAAACAAATCAGCTTTCGCAATAAATTTTCATCATAAAAACAAACTTGCGATATTTGAAACAACTCATCCACAAAAAAACGCTCTTTTACAAGAGCGTTTTTAAACTGGCGGATGAGGAGGGATTTGAACCCCCGATACGAGTCACCCCGTATACACGATTTCGAGTCGCGCGCATTCAGCCTCTCTGCCACTCATCCAGTACATAAGCATTTTGCCCCTAGTATTAAGATTTTTATTTTTATTTTGCAAGCCTTTTTTTATTAATTCGATAAGTATACACTTTTAACGGCATTCCATACGAAGGAGTATCAATCTCTTGTTCGGGAACCAGCTGAGGTATAGCAAAAGCCTCTGATATAACTATGGCTCCGTCTTTTAGACCGTTTACTAATTTATCACCCCAATTTGCAAACAATTTTTTTCCACCAAATATCAAAATAACATCAGCATTATCATATTTTATTTTAGTATAATCAGTACAAAATAACTGCACATTTTTAATACGTCTTGCCCGAAAAGAAGCAATTGAAAAAGGCACAACATCCCAATCATAACCATAAAATTCATGTTGAGGAAATTCTTTAGCAAGCGGAATTATCAAACTTCCGCTTCCACACCCCAAATCAATAATTTTTAATACCTTTTTTGACTCTGCCAAAATCTTACGAGCTTCCGACAAACAAACTTTCTTCATACGACCAAATGATGGGAAAAAAGGCGGATATTCACCAAAATCAGAATGTGTATATGCTACAACAAAATAAACCTCAGCCACACACGCCGAAATACCCAAAAGAAGCAGTAAACACACAACCAAATCTATCATCAACAATCCCTATTTCAATTTTTCCAACAATAACAATGCTGCACCGAGCATACCGGCATTGTTTTCAAATACTGCTTGTTTCAAAATAAACGGGCGTGTCAATATATCTTCATTAGCTTGCTTGTTTAACTTTTCATATTCAACAAACTGAGCCATAGAACCGGATAATACAATCACCTCAGGATCAAACAAATTACCCATCATTACCAAAGTATTTTCCAAACAACTTTGCCAATGATTAAAAGCTTCATGAGCTTGGAGATTTCCATCCTTCAAACCTTGAATAACATCATAACTGGTCATATCCTCTTTCATATATATCTGGGCATCTGTTGTCAGAGCATTACCGGACACATACGTTTCCAAACAATCCCACAATCCACAAGTACATTTACGCCTATGTTCAAAACCAAAACGAACATGCATCTCCCCTGCCGCTCCGGATTTTCCTTTAAGCAATTTTCCGTCAACAATAATTCCCGAGCCAACTCCGGTACCGAGTGTCAAAACCACAGCATGTTTTGTCCCTTTGGCGGCTCCAAGTTTATATTCAGCCCAAGCAGCTGAATTTGCATCATTTTCCAACAATATCGGCTTAGATGTAAGCCTCATAAAATCAAGCTGATTATACCCCGCCGGCAAATTCCCCACATGACTGATAATTTTGTTGTTATCATTATT
>JAFTLF010000063.1 GCA_017452885.1 Alphaproteobacteria bacterium | reverse complement strand
TGTGTCCATATATGGAGGGTCCGTATAAATGTACAGGTGAAGCTGAGGTACTACCTGATCCTATTGATCCTGTCCTGCCTACACTTTGTATAGATCCCTCTGATTGTACATGTTCTTATGGATATTTAGCAGATGGTTATAAAGAAGATGGTTCGATATGTTATCGTTGTGGTACAGAATCAGAGTGTGATACAGGTACAGCTGGTAATCTTTATAAATGTTTTGCTTGTAAAATACTAAGTGAGAGGTGATAATGTATGTAAATGTTGGATGCGATATGGATAATTTGATATTTTTCTAACAAAGGACTTGCATTTGTGGTTGTTTTGATATATAAAACGCGTCGAACCGTTTCGCTCAGAGCTAATTGGCATGCCTGACGAATCGCATAAATCCAACTTTAATTGATTTTTGAAAGGGATTAAAATGCCTAAAATGAAAACTAAGAGTGCCGTAAAAAAACGCTTCAGCGTTACCGGTACCGGAAAATTGAAAAGAAACTTTGCTTTCAAGAGACACTGCCTCTTTTGCAAAACACCGAAGATGAAAAGACAGGCTCGCGGTGCTACTTTGTTAGCTAGCGTTGATGTCAAAATCGTCAAAAAGTTTTTACCGTATTTGTAAGGGGAAGTAGAAGATGTCTCGTATGAAAAGAGGTATGACCGCTCACGCTCGTCATAAAAAAGTTCTCTCTATGGCTAAAGGTTATAGAGGACGTAATAAAAACGTTTTCAGAGTTGCTGTTGAAAAAGTTGAAAAGGCTCTCCAGTATGCTTATCGCGACAGAAGAGCTAAGAAAAGAAATTTCCGCGCGTTGTGGATCCAACGTATCAATGCTGCAACTCGCTTGCATGATATGACCTATTCTCGATTTATGAACGGGCTCGCCTTGGCAGGTATTGAGCTTGATCGTAAAGTATTGGCTGATATCGCTGTTAAAGAGCCCGAAACTTTCGCAAAACTGGTTGACCAGGCAAAGGCTTCTTTAAGCAAGTAATTATCAAAAAAATATAGTGTTGGAAGAGTCTGCTTGAGTAATCAGGTTAGACTCTTCTGCATTTTAAATCATGGTGGAAAAATGGAAAATATTGAAAATTTGAAAAGTCAAATCCTTGGCGATATTTCAAACGCACAGGATGTTAGAACTCTTGAAGAAGTGAGAGTGGGCGTTTTGGGCAAAAAAGGCCGTATTACCGAGATGATGAAGAATTTAGGTTCGCTTTCTTTGGAAGAAAAGAAAGAAATGGGAAAGGGGCTTAATATTCTTAAATCAGAGGTGGAACAAGCGCTTGAAGCACAAAAGGAAAAGCTTGAAAAAGCAGAGTTGAATGCTCGTTTGGCTAAAGAAAAAGTTGATGTGACTTTACCTATTCGTCCGGAAGTGCAGGGGCGTATCCATCCGGTGTCAAAAATTTATGAAGAAGTTGTTGCTATTTTTGGCGAAATGGGTTTTGAAGTGGCAGAAGGGCCGGATATTGAAGACCAATTCCACAATTTTAATGCTCTTAATACTCCGGCAAATCATCCGGCTCGTCAGATGCAAGATACTTTTTATATTCCTAATCCGGAGAGTGATAATTTTGATGACAGTTATGTTGTCAGGACACAAACATCTTCTGTGCAAATTCGCACGATGGAAAAGCAACAGCCACCGATTAGAATTATTGCTCCGGGGCGTACATATCGTTCGGATTATGATGCAACACATACCCCAATGTTCCACCAGGTTGAGGGTTTGGTGATTGATAAAAATATTACAATGGCTCACCTTAAAGGCTGTTTGTATGACTTTGTAAAAGCATTTTTTGAATTGGATGAACTTCCGGTACGTTACAGACCTTCTTATTTTCCATTTACTGAGCCTTCGGCTGAAATGGACATTGGTTGCAAGAAGACCAAAACCGAGCTTAAAATTGGTGCAGGAACCGATTGGTTGGAGATTTTAGGTTGTGGTATGGTGCATCCAAATGTTTTGCGTGCCGGCGGAATTGATCCTGATGAGTATCAAGGGTTTGCTTTCGGTATCGGTATGGATAGGTTGGCTATGTTGAAATATGGTATTCCTGATTTGCGTACATTTTTTGAATCTGATGTACGATGGCTTAAGCATTATGGATTTTTGCCGCTGGATGAGTCATCAATGACAGGTGGTTTGAGTAACAATGGAGGAGCTGCACGATGAAATTTACATTATCTTGGCTAAAAGAGCATTTGGATACAAAAGCAAGTGTGGAAGAAATTGCAGAAACTCTGACTAAAATCGGACTTGAAGTTGAGGAAATTTTGAATCCCGCCAACGAGTTAGGTGGTTTTATTACAGCAAAAGTTGAAGATTTGCAAAACCACCCAGATTCAGATCATTTGCATATTTTGAGAGTTAATACCGGCAAAGAGATCTTGCAGATTGTTTGTGGAGCTCCCAATGTGACTTTAGGTATGGTTGGTATTTTGGCTCCGGTAGGAACTTTGATACCGGCTTTTGGTGAAAAAATCGAAGTTGGTAAAATTCGTGGTGTTGAGAGTTTTGGTATGATGTGTTCTGAAAAAGAACTCGGTATCGGTGAAGATCATTCCGGTATTATCAGCTTGCCTGCGGATACAAAAATTGGGTTGAGTGCTGCCGAAGTTTTGAATATTGATCCGGTGATTGAAATTGCCATTACGCCTAACCGTGCAGAATGTTTGGGTGTTCGTGGTGTTGCCAGAGATTTGGCGGCCGCCGGATTAGGAGAATTAAAACCTCTCAATATTTTAAAACAAAACAACAGGTTCAAATCACCAATAAATGTAAAAGTTGAAGATTTTGAAGCCTGTCCGACATACATCGGTCGTTATATTCGCGGAGTTAACAACAAAGCAGAAACTCCAAAATGGATGAAAGATCGTTTGAATGCTATCGGTTTGCGTTCTATTTCTCCGTTGGTTGATGTTACCAATTATATTAACTATGATTTGGCTCGTCCGTTGCATGTTTTTGATGCTGATAAGCTTAAGGGTGATATTTGTGTGCGCATGGCCAAAGAGGGGGAGAAATTCGTTTCATTGGAAGAAAAAGAATATTCTTTGGATTGCAAATCTCTTGGTATTTGTGATGATGAAGGTGTTCAATGCTTAGGCGGTATTATGGGAGGAGTTGAAAAAGGTTGTGATGAAAATACTCAAAACGTATTTTTGGAATGTGCTTTGTTTGCTCCTGAATGTATTGCCAGAACAGGTAGAAAGCTGCAAATAGATTCTGATTCTCGTTATCGTTATGAACGTTGGGTTGATCCTAAATCCAATATTTTGGGTTCAGACTATGCAACACAACTTATTTTGCAAATTTGTGGCGGTGAGGCATCAGAACAAGTTGTTTGCGGAAGTGATGATTGCGCTCCCAGAGTTGCGTATATTCGTCCGGAAAGAATTAAGAGCTTTGTAGGTATTGATGTTTCGAGAGAAAAAGTTGTCGAGATACTCAGTAAACTCGGTTTTGAAGTGAGTGATGAGGGAGGAAAACTTAAGGCAGTTTCGCCAACATGGCGGGGTGATATTGAAGGTGAGCATGATTTGATTGAAGAAGTTGTGCGTATGATAGGTTTGGACGCTATTCCGGCAGAAACAATGCCTGGAGATGCTTTTCCTAAGCAAGTTTTGTCTTCAAATCAACGCAGAGTTGTTACCGTGAAGCATGAATTGGCAGCTAGAGGAATGTTGGAAACTGTTACTTGGAGTTTTACAGATTCCAGATTGGCAGAACTGTTCTTGGCTGATAAAGAAAAAGTAGAATTATGCAATCCGATAACTTCAGAATTGGATGTTATGCGTCCTTCTATTTTGCCGAATTTGCTTTTGGGGCTGAAAAATAATATTGCTCGTGGTTATGCTAATGTTTCTTTATTTGAGGTCGGACCTGAATTTTATGGCAGAAAACCTCAGGAGCAAAATTTGGTTGCTGCCGGTATTCGTTCAGGTCAAACATCAAAAAAACATTGGCTTGGTGAACAACGCGGATTTGATGTTTTTGATGTTAAAGCAGATGCCTTAGCGGCAATTGCGGCAGCTAATGGCCCATTTGACAGTGCTCAAATAAGTCTTGATGCACCTGAGTATTATCATCCGGGCAGAAGCGGAGCGTTGCGTTTGGGACGAAATGTAATTGCTTATTTTGGTGAACTGCATCCGTTAGTGACTAAAAAGTTGGGCATTAAGCAACGTGTGTATGCTTTTGAAGTTATTTTGAGTAATATTCCAACACCGCGTCAAAATAATGATAAGGCGAAGAAAAAGCTTGAACTGTCGGCGTTTCAACCGGTGGATAAAGATATGGCCTTTATTCTAAACTGTGATGTAAAAGCTGCAGATGTGATTGCAACGGCAAAAACTGCTGACCGTAATCATATTGCTGATGTTCGTATTTTTGATGTTTATGAAGGCGAAAATCTGCCTGAAGGTAAAAAATCGCTGGCGTTATCGGTTACATTCCAACCTAAGGAAAATACTTTCAGTGATCAGGATATTGAAATTATGATGCAGAAGGTGGAGCAGGCGTTGAAGTCTAAATTCGGTGCCGAGCTTCGAAAAGCCGTATAATAGCTTATTCAGAGCAAAATTATAAAAGGGAGAAAATCCATCACTTTTTTGCGGGTTAGGATTTTCTCTCTTCTTGTTTTCGCTTTGTCTGAATTATTTTTTTTAAGTTTTTTAGGTTTGTGTCAGTTGCTTCATGTTTTTTTAGTATCCGAGGGGCAAGCTTGAGGGTGGTGAATGGTGGGGTGATCTGCGCGAGTGGCTCGGCACACAAAAGAAAGATATTTATACTAACCTAAAATTTACTGTATATTCATATTTGTTTTTTATACTTGCCATAAAAATTATGGAGGACGAAAATGCAATCAATTTCATCTGCAAAACTATGTGAAATTTTGGGATATAATCAGTCTGTGGCGAATGTCGAAATTAATAATATAGTGACAGACAGTCGTAAAGTTCAAAAGGGAGATTTGTTTATAGCCATAAAAGGTGAGAATTTTGATGCGCATGATTTTATACCTGATGTTTTGGATAAAGGAGCTGCTTTAGTTATTGTTGAACGTATGTTGGATAATGTTCCGGCAGAAAGACAAATTGTGGTATCTAGTTCTTTACAGGCTTTTGGTAAAATCGGTGCTTATAATCGCTCTCGTTTTAAGGGAATAGTTATCGGATTGACCGGATCTGCAGGCAAAACTACCACTAAAGAGGAAATAAAATTTGCTTTGAGTCGGTTTGGTAAGACTTATGCAACAAGCGGTAATCATAACAATAATGTCGGCGTACCGATTACGCTGTGTGAAATGGATATGGATGCTGATTATGCAATTGTTGAAATGGGTATGAGTGCGAAAGGTGAAATTGAAGAACTAGTATCTTATGTTAAACCGGATGTCGCTTTAATTACAAACGTTTATCCGATGCATATTGAATTTTTTTCAAATTTCGAAGGAATTGCCGAAGCAAAAGCAGAAATTTTTAAATCACTCAAAAAGGGTGGTTTGGCGCTGATTAATGAAGATACAAATTTTGCAGATTTGCTTGAAAAAAGAGCGCTCGAAAATGGTGCTAAAGTAGTTAAATTCGGGCGTAAAAATCATCCGGATGTGCCTTTGAAATTGGCAAATGAGGGTGAGCATAATTATTATAATGCTTGGTGCGTTTTGAGTCTTATCAAAGCACTAGGGCTTGATGTTAAACAAACAGCTGAAAATTTGTCGGAGTTCAAAGCATTAGCTGGTCGAGGGGCAAAGCATGAGTTGAAGTTGCCTAACGGTGGAAGTTATACTTTGATTGATGATAGTTACTCAGGACAACCGGAAGCAATGAAAATCGCTATTGAAACTTTGGATAAGATGACTGTGTCCGGACGCAAAATTGTGGTACTCGGAAAAATGGCCGAGCTTGGTGATACGTCAAAAGATCGGCATATTGAAATAGGAAAGACCGTTGCTAACAGCTCTGTTGATGTTGTGATCGGTGTTTGTCCAGAAATGAAAGATATGTTGGCTCAATTGCCTGCTGATAAAAAACAGTATTATTTTGAAAATAAAGATGGTTTGGATGAATTTTTGTTAAATAACCTGTTGCAAAATAAAGATATTGTCCTTATAAAGGGAGCCAGATATTCTTCAAAACTGTATCAGGTAACAGATTGCTTGTTAGAAAGAGGAAAATAAACCAAACATGAAATGTCCTTTTTGCGGATGTGAAGACACTCAAGTAAAAGATTCACGAGAAACAGATGATGCGACAGCTATTCGTCGTCGTCGTGAGTGTGCTGAATGCGGTTCACGTTTTACGACTTTTGAGCGTATACAATTGCGTGATTTGATTGTGGTCAAGAAAAACGGCGATAAAGTGATGTTTGATCGTGATAAATTGGCACGTTCTATTTATTTGGCTGTACGTAAGCGTCCTGTCAGCAATGAACGAGTAGAGAAAATTGTTACGGCAATTCAGCGTCGATTGGAAAGCTCCGGTGAAACAGAAATTCAGTCTACCAAAATCGGCGAATATGTTATGGAAGTATTGGCGAATCTTGACCATATTGCATATATTCGTTTTGCGTCGGTATATCGAGATTTTCGAGAAGTCAAAGATTTTGAAGAATTTGTGGAAACAATTGATAAATTGGCTAAACCCCAAGGAGATATTGAATAATGGGAAGTTTTGTTTCGGAAAAAATCAGAATGAAATCTGCAGCGCGTTTGGCTGCAGTTCAAGCTACTTATATGATTGAATACGGACAATTGCCGGTGGATGAAGTTATTAAAGACTTTGTTAATGGTGAAGTCGGTTGTTATGTTATTGAAGAAGAAAATGACGGCTATGAAGAAAAAGAAGAGCTAGTCAGAATTGAAGATATGGATAAGACTTATTTTTCCAATTTGACCAAAAATGTGCATGCTGATAAAGAAGAGCTTGAAAAATCTTTGGCACATTTTTTGCGTGAGGGGTGGTCTTTTGATCGTTTTGACGGTACTTTACGCGCTTTGTTGCTTTGTGCAGCCTATGAATTGGCGCATACTACCGATGTTGATGCAACGGTTATTGTGAAAGAATATGTTGATATGGCGTATGCTTTCTTTTCTAAAAACGAACCTAAGATGGTGAATGCGTTGTTGGATACAATAGCCAAAGCTCTTCGCTAAAAGGCTTTTTGCAGGATAAAGTGTGTTCTGCTGTGATTGAGGTAATTATAAATGGCTAAGTTAAAGGTTCTTGAATATCCGCATCCGGTTTTAAAACAGAAAGCCGAGAAAGTGGATGTTGTGGATGATGAGTTACGAAAGTTGTTTGATGATATGTTGGAAACGATGTACGCATCAAACGGGTGTGGTTTAGCAGCTCCACAGATAGGGGTTTCTAAACGTGTTGTAGTTATTGATATTGCACATGAAGGTGAAGAACCTGCTCCGATATATATGGCTAATCCTGAAATTATATGGTCATCTGATGAAGTTGAGGTTTGTGAAGAGGGATGTTTATCTGTTCCGGAAATGCGTGCTGAAGTAACGCGTCCGGCTAGTGTTAAAATCCGTTATTCGGATTATCATGGTAAAGAATGTGAATTGTTGGCCGAAGATTTTTTGGCGGTTGCCGCGCAACATGAGTTGGATCATTTGGACGGGATTTTGTATATTGATAAAATAAGTCGTTTGAAGCGTCAGATGCTTTTAAAAAAATTGGAAAAATTGCGCAAAGAAAGAGAGCGTGAATAATGAGAGTTGTTTTTTTGGGAACGCCGGATTTTGCCGTGCCGACGTTGAGGGCTTTGTCTGAAAAACATGAGGTTGTTTGTGTGTATTGTCAAGCACCTAAAGAAGCTGGCAGAGGGCAAAAAATTCAGAAATCTCCGGTGCAATTGTTTGCAGAAAGTAAGGGGATTGAAGTGCGTACACCTAAAACATTGCGTAATGAGGATGAACAGCAAAAGTTTGTTGCTCTGGATGCCGATATTGCAATTGTTGCGGCATATGGTTTGATTTTGCCAAAAGCTGTGATTGAAGCTTTTCCTAAAGGATGTCTGAATGTTCATGGATCTCTTTTGCCTCGTTGGCGCGGTGCGGCACCGATACAGCGTTCTATTGAGGCTGGAGATACAAAAAATGGAATTACCATTATGCAGGTGGTTGAGGCTTTAGATGCCGGTGCTATGTATAGAAAAGGTGAGGTAGCCATTACCAAGCAAACAACCGGAGGTATATTGCATGATGAGATGGCTGAGCTTGGTGCAAAATTGATGATTGATGTTTTGGATGATTTTAATAATATCAAACCAGAGCCTCAGGATGAGAGTTTGGTGACCTATGCCGCTAAAATTGATAAGAGTGAATGTTTGCTTGATTTTAATTTGTCAGCAGAAGTTTTAGAGCGAAAAATTCGTGCTTTTAATCCATATCCGGCAACTTATTTTGAACATTGTGGAGAAAGATTTAAAGTGTTTGAAGCAGAAGTTGTAAATGAAAAAGCAGATGCTTGTCCGGGGAGTATTATTTGTGACGGAAAGCATATACGTATTGTTTGCGCTGATGGTATGCTAAAAATTATAAAAATTCAACGGCAAGGTAAAAAATGTATGTCTGCGAGCGAACTTTTGTGTGGTTATAAGTTTTGATATTTGAACTTTTGTTCCAATAAATAAGCTTCTGCTTCTAAAGCTGCTATACATCCAGAACCGGCGGCAACAATTGCCTGACGAAAGCGTGGGCTTTGGACATCACCGGCAGCGAAAATTCCCGGAATATTGGTTTGAGTGGAATCATGCTTGGTTATGATGTATCCTTGTTCATCCATGTTTAGGATGCCTTTGAAAATTTCGGTGTTGGGATGATGGCCTATGGCTATGAAAACACCGTTGACCGAAAGAATTTTGGTTTGATCGGTTTTGACGTTTTTGATTTTTAAGCCGGTAACTTCAAGAGGATTTTCTTTGCCTATAATGTCTTCAACCACGCTGTTCCATTCAATGGCTATTTTGTGATTTCTTCTAATCTTTTCTTGGAGGGATTTGTCAGCACGTAGCGAATCGCGACGGTGAATTATGGTAACAAAGTCAGCATAATTACTTAGAAATAATGCTTCTTCAGCAGCAGTGTTACCACCACCAATTACAGCAACGTTTTTGTTTTTGAAAAAAATACCGTCGCAAGTTGCGCATACAGAAATGCCAAAACCACGATATTTGGTTTCGTTTTCCAGTCCTAACCAACGGGCAGAAGCTCCGGTGGCAATGATTATGGTTTGTCCGGAAAAAAGATTGTGATTTTCGGAGCTACATTCGTAAGGGTGATTTTTAAAGTCAATTTCAACGATTTTATCATTGATTATTTCTACACCAAGATTTTGCGCTTGCTGGCGCATATCTTCCATTAGTTTGGTGCCAAGGATGGGATCGGGAAAACCGGGATAATTTTCAACTAAATTGGTTATTGTTAACTGGCCACCGATTTGTTCACCAGAAACGATAATCGGTTTTAGACCGGCGCGAGCAGTATATATTCCTGCGGTGTATCCGGCCGGTCCGGAACCAATGATAAGAACGGGAGTTTTATATTCAGCCATTATGCAGTTCCACTATTATTGTTCGGTTTCTGTATGTTCTATACTACAATCACATTCTTCCGGAGTACAGACACAAATACTTTCTTTTTTTATGTAGGTTGTAGCCGGTTCTTCTAATTGGATACAAACGCAATTGACATACTTATCGCATGAACAAGTAAAGTTGCTAATGTTGTTAGGGAAAGAACAACCGCAATTATTGTCTTCATCGCAATCGCAATTTTCTAGTCCACAGTTGTATCTTTCATCATAATTTCTGGTATCCATTGTTTTCTCCTTATAAAAAACAGGCATTTTCGGATGGAGTGCCTGTTTAATATAAGCTTTTTGAGGCGGAATTAAATATAACTAATTTCCAAAATCTCAAAAGATTTGCGTCCTCCGGGGGCAATATATTCTGCAGTATCGCCAACTTCTTTACCGATGAGAGCTTTGGCCAACGGAGAAGATAAGGAAATTTTGTTCTTTTCAATATCGGCCTCATAATCACCGACAATTTGATAACTTTTTTCTTCGTCTGTATCTTCATCTGCTACGGCAACGGTAGCGCCAAAACGAACAACATCATAATGTACGTTAGCAACGTCAATAACTTGAGCGCGGCTCAGTACTGCTTCTAAATCTTGGATGCGTCCTTCAATAAAACTTTGTTTTTCTTTGGCGGCGGAATATTCGGCGTTTTCCGACAAGTCACCATGTGAACGAGCTTCATCAATAGCGGCAATAATATTAGGTCTTTCAACACCTTTAAGGTTTTTCAGTTCTGTTTCAAGAGCAATATAACCCTGTTTGGTCAACGGGAATTTTTCCATTTTTTCACCTATTCTTAAAATTTATGAGAGTTAGAAAAAACGAACTGCGAGAGAGGACAACTCTTTCACAGCCCGTTATTTATTTTAATATGCTATCAATGTAGCATTATAAAAAAATAAATCAAGCACTTTCTTGAAAGTGGATAATTATAAAAAGTATATACATTTTTAGTTAATGTTGTTATTTTGAACAAGGATAGAATTATTTATGGAGAGTACTAATGAAAAAAATTTGTATGGTAGCTGCTGCTTTAGGAACAATGATGATGTCAGATGCAGCTTTTGCACTTGATAGTACAGGTTGCGGTCTTGGTTCTATGGCTTGGAAGGGTGAGAGAGGTATAGGTCCACAAGTTTTGGCCGTTACAACCAATGGTTCTTTTGGTACACAGACTTTTGGTATTACTTTTGGTACTTCGGGATGTGATCCTAACGGTCGTGTTTCTGGAGGAACCGGAAAAATGGCTTTGGCATTTTTGGAAAACAATATGGAACAGTTTGCTATGGATGCCGCCGCAGGTCATGGAGAAACAATAGAAACTCTCGCTGGTATTTTAAATGTTGACAGCAAAGAACTTGGTACTCAGACACAGGCTCATTTTGCAAGTATTTTTGCCGATGAAAATGTTGATGCGGTTTCAGTTACTTTGGCAATGATTGATTTAGCTCACGAGATTGCTTAATTGGCAATATTTTTGATTTTCGGAGCGGAGGAACAATATGTATAAAATGAATATACGAATGTTCTTTCGCTCCGTTTTTTTGTTATTTTTTTTATTTCCTGTTATATGTGAAGCGAAGATTGATTTGTTTCAGACAGATGAGTGGTTGGCATTGGGGCATTATCAAAAAAATTTGTTTGGTGGTTATGAAAGTACAATTGATACAGCAAACTTTTTTTTGAGTGAAACAGGAAAGTTTAATCCACAAAATGAATTTGAAGCGACAATAGCTTTGTTCCAGAGTAATGATTATGAAAAACAGTGTTTGTTTCCTGCTCGTTACAAGTTATTAAAGAAATATAATTTAACAAAAGCAGTATTTCCCAAATGTAAAGAATATGATCAGTTTTATAGAGATTTACGCCCAAATGGTATAACCCTGTTGTTTACTGATGCTAATATGAATAATCCATCCTCATTGTTTGGGCATACGATGATAAGAATTGATACGGCACGTAAAGGGACACAATTGTTGGGGCATGGGATTACTTATGGTGCGTTTATGGGAAATAACCCAGGACCTTTTTATCCATTGTTGGGATTGACCGGTGCTTATTTTGGAGGTTTTACGGTTAAGCCGTATTATGAAGTAGTCAATAATTATAACAATATTGAAAATCGCGATGTATGGGAAGTCAATTTGAATTTTAGTCGTGAAGAATTGGATTATTTTATTGCCCATATGTGGGAAGTCGGGCAGGCGCAATCGCGGTATTATTTTTTGACACGTAACTGTTCTTATTTGTTGTTGGAAAATTTGGATGCTGTTCGTCCAAGTCTTAAATTGGCACAAAAATTTCCTTTACAAGTGATTCCTTTGGATACAATGAAAGCTTTGCAGAGCATACCGGATATTAATAAAGGAGTTAATTATCGTCCATCGCGACAAAGCAAAATTCGTCATCGTTATAAGATGATGAATAAAATGCAAAAACAGGTTTATTTGCAAGCTATTAAAGATCACGATTATTTTATCAGCGGTTTGAAAGATGATGAAAAAGCTGACGTATTGGAAACGGCTTATCAATATGTGCAGTATCAGTATATTGCAGGCAAAAGTGATTTATCAGAGTATCGTAAAGAGAGTTTTGCTTTGCTTAAAGAGCGCAATAAACTTAAAGAAAAAGGTAATATTGAAGATTTGACATGGAATGATGTGCCAATGTTGGGACATGATTCAATGCGAGCTGCTATAGGGAATGGGTGGCGTAACGGAGAGGCTTTTCAACAATTATCTTGGCGACCGGCGTATCATTCTTGGACAGATGACGGGTATGGATTTGTTAAAGGAGCTGAAATCAACTTCTTAGAAACATCGTTGAGATATTATAATAATCAAGAGAAGTTGGTTTTGCAAAATTTGAATATTTTATCTTTAAAATCAATTTCTCCGATTGATGCTATGTTTGCACCTGTTTCTTTTCAGATATTGTGGAATATAGGTAGGGACTACAATCCAAAAAATAATAAAGAAGGGTATATTACAACCTTAAAAACAGGTGGCGGAGCAACAGTGCGCTTAACTGATGAAATTATGGCTTATACATTAATTAACGGGGTTGGCGGATATGGTGGTTTTTTAGATAAAAACGTATATGCGGCAATGAGTGGAGAGGCCGGATTTTTGGCCGTTTATGACAAGTGGCGTTTATGGGCAAAAGCAGAAAAAATTTATGCCAGTATAAAGTGGAAAAGTCAGACGGTTTATTATGGCGAAGGCACATATAATCTTAGTCGCAACTGGGCTTTGGCGGCGAGCTATAAGTATGAACAAAATTATGGACGTGATGTTGAAGAAAGCTTATTGGGGGTGCGTCATTATTTTTGAACAACCGGTAAAATTTTCTGATTGCTGTTTTTTATAAAATTGCGAGCGCGAGACGGAGCGTCTTCACCGGATGTGAGAATCCGTACGATAATGTTGTTATTCATGATACCGGTGATATAGCAATAATTATTACCGTCATCGTAAACCAAATAATTTTGATTATTGATAATTTCAAGGCGAAAATCATTGCCACGTAATTTTTGGTTTTTTAAATCCGTAAGGCTGAAGGTTGCTTTATTATCGGGGTTGGTTTTGATGTCAAAGGCGTTTTTTAGTTCGATTAAAGCTTCGTCATTTTGACTAAAATTAAAATCAATTTTTTTGCCGTTATCGTCCTTGCTTCCGGAAATAACAAATTTATCCGGCGAGTAGTCAGACAAGGAATTTTCATCGGACGATATTATGTTGTTTAGTTCTTTGGTTTGAGAGTTTATTTCGTCATTTAGTTGTTGGGCGGCTTTAGATAATACTTGATTTTCTTCTAAAGACTTCATTAAGGGGGGAATAGTATTGAAAACATTTTGCATCATTTGCGAAATACTGCCGGCAACGAGGGGCATAAATTCTTGCATCTGCTTGTTCATTTGGTCAGCAGATTGTTGAAGAACTGCTTGAGTTTCTTCTAAGCTTTTGCGAACATTATTGTTAAAAATTTCTTGAGAATTAACGTTTGTGGAAGTTACAATAACGAATGTAGCGGCAAGTAAAATATGTTTCATAATTTTTCTCCCTGATAAAGTATTTTTAGAAGATAGTATTTTGTAAACAGAAAGGCAATTGATTTTTTTTGCAGATATGTATATGCTTAGAGGAAGTTTGTTATTGAGGAGAAAATTAATGTTACGCGAAGATTTGCAAAAAGCTCTTAAAGAATCAATGTTGGCTCACGATGTTGCAACAACAGGCGCAGTCAGACTGATTATTGCCGGAATGAAAGAAAAAGATGTTGAGGCTCGTGGTAAAGGGGCTAAAGAAGCTTCTGAAGCAGAGTTGATGTCAATGATGCAAACAATGATTAAGCAACGTAATGATTCAATTAAGATGTATATTGATGGGAATCGCTCTGATTTAGCAGAAAAAGAAAAGGCCGAAATTGCCGTTATTGAGCGCTTTTTACCCAAGCAAATGAGTGAACAGGAAACTGAGGCTGCTGTTAACGCTGTTATTGCTGCGGTTGGTGCATCTTCAATGAAAGATATGGGTAAGGTTATGGGAGCTTTGAAAACTCAGTATGCCGGGCAATTGGATTTTGGAAAAGCTAATGTAATTGTAAAAAATTGTTTGGGTGGCAATTAAGGAAGTTTGATGTCATCAACCGATTTTCAAAAATTATGTGATGAGTTACGGGCAAAGATTTCTATTGCCGATGTTGTGGGTGCAAAGGTTAAACTTACTCGCAAAGGGCGGGAATATACCGGTCTTTGCCCGTTTCATAATGAAAAAACTCCCTCTTTTACGGTTAATGAAGCAAAAGGATTTTATCATTGTTTCGGTTGTGGTGCGCATGGTGATATTATCAAATTTGAAATGGATGCCAATGGCTTAACTTTTATTGATGCCGTAGAAAAATTAGCGCACAAAGTCGGTTTGCAATTACCTAAGCTTAGTAATGAAAGTCATGAACAAGTCGAAAAGCGCAACACGGCGTATGATATTATGGAAATGGCGGCGCGTTTTTTTGAAAAAAATCTGCGTTTAACAGGCGGGCAAGAGGCATTGGAATATTTGTATCATCGCGGTTTTGATGATAATATTATTGCGAAATTTCGACTTGGTTATGCGCCGTCCGGTAATGGATTGCGAGCACAACTTTCTTCCAAAGGTGTGACCGATGCGGAGATGGCAGAGTTGGGATTGATTACACTACCGGAAGGTAAGCGTCCGCATGATTTTTTTCGCAATCGGGTAATGATCCCGATTATTGATAAGCGAGGTAAGGTTATTGCGTTTGGTGGACGAGTTATGGACGGTAGCCAGCCAAAATATCTTAATTCGCCGGAAACGCCGGTTTTTAATAAACGAAGAGTTCTTTATAATCTGAATAATGCTCGTGAGTGTGGTTATGATGCCAAAAGCCTGATTATTTGTGAAGGTTATATGGATGTTATTGCCATGGATAGGTTTGGTATTGGTTATGCGGTTGCTCCATTGGGTACTGCGTTGACAGAAGATCAGATTGTCGAAGCTTGGAAAATTGTTAATGAGCCGATTTGTTGTTTTGATGGTGATAATGCAGGTATTCGAGCTGCGACTCGCTCGGTTGATCGAGTTTTGCCGATATTAAAGCCTGGGTATTCATTACGTTATGCCTTTTTGCCGGATAAGATGGATCCAGATGAGTTTTTGCGAGCCAAAGGGCAGGAAGAATTTTTGAAAGTTGTAAATGATACTGTGGCGCTTAAGGATTTGTTATGGCGCAAAACTGTTGAGGGGCATCCGCTGAATACTCCCGAGCAAAAAGCATTGATTGAAAAAAATATTAAAGATGAAGTCGCAAAAATTACTGATGAAACGGTACGCGGTTACTATGTTCAGGAGATGAAAGGTCGGGTCTATTATGAATTAGGGCGTGGAACGTGGAAACCGCAAGCAAACTACAAGAAAAGTGATTATCGCCGAGGTGAGGCTAAGCAACCGCAAATATCCATGGCTGGTTTTGCCAAAACTAATTTGGATGATTTGGTGGCTAGGTATGTGGTGTCTGCTTTTGTGTGTTATCCTTGCCTTATTGAGGAATATGAAGAACGCTTATTGAGTTTTGAAATTAAGAACCCTGATCTTAAATCTTTGTATGAAACTATATTGGATATTGTTCATGATGAAGGGGATATTACGGAGGTTGACATCTTGCGCGAGAAATTGGTTGAGCGCGGGCAGGCTGATAATATCAAAAAATGGGTAGAAACAGCCGGCATAATGAAACAGAATCCGGATATAATAAAAATGCGTACTAATTTGGATGAGCGAATCGTTGAAGTTCAGCTGTTGCAGTTGGAGGGAGAAATTCGTGAATGTGTACGGCAGATACAAACAGTGTCGTTTAATGACGAGTTGTTTAGTCGTTATGAAAGTTTAAAAAATGAGCGTGACGCATTGTTAAAACTACAAAATGTTGATTAGAACAATTATCCGGCTAATGCTTGTATTTAGGGCGAATCGTGAAGAAATATGCTTTTTTTAGAAATAAAATGTACTCTATGCTTGACATTTTGAGTAAAAATTATTAAAAGTTGCACTAGCTAAAAATTTAAAAACCGGTTTTTTTAAGGAACGTTAATGTCAGATATTGAAAATCCTGATCTGTACGATGCCTCATCTGCAGATGCGCCGTTAATCGATTCTCTCGGCAGTGCTGTTAAACGTTTGATTGAAAAGGGAAAGGCTCGAGGGTATATTACTGTTGAAGAATTAAATAGAGCTCTCCCTCCAGAAAAAGAATCTTCCGAAAATATTGAAGACATTATGGCTGATATTTCAGACAAGGGAATCAGTATTATTGCCGAAGCAGATGTTGATGGCTTTGAGGCAGATGTTGTTGACGAAGATAATTATGATGAAGAAGATGAGGAGAGCGGCAATTTTGATGAAAAAGAAATGGGCCGCAGTGATGATCCCGTTCGTATGTATCTTAAAGAGATGGGGACTGTCGAATTGCTCTCTCGAGAAGGGGAAATTGCTATCGCCAAACGTATAGAAGCCGGTAAGACTGTTATGATTGACGGCTTGTGTGAAAGTCCGATGACAATTAAGGCAATTGCAGATTGGCGAGATGAGTTAATTAACGGCACTATGCAGTTACGCGACATTGTCGATTTGGAAATGATGTATGGTGATGATGTTGACGGTCTTGAATTTGAAGAAGATGATAGTCAAAGTCCTGAAGATTTGGATAAAGTTGCCGAAGAAATTGCCAAAAAAGACAATCTGGATGACATTGATGAAGATATTGAAGATGATGACATTGAGCTTGACGGTACAGTAGATAATGAGCCGGAAGAAGAAGCTGCGGATGAAATGTCGGAAAGTGTCGAAGGCGGAGAAGGTGGCGACGATGAAGATCTAGAAGGTGGTGCAGGTCGCTCATCTGCATCGGTTTCGGCTATGGAAGAGGCTTTGAAAGAACCGGTTCTGGATATTTTGAACAAAATTTCAAGCTATTATGATGATTTGAAAAAGATTCAAAGTAAACGTGTTGACGCTATTCTTGCCGGTAAGTCAGCAACACCGGCGGTAGAAAAACAGTATTTACAAGTTAAAAAAGAACTCGTTGAATTGATGAGTTCGATTCATCTTAATGCTACTCGTGTTGAGCAGTTAGTTGAACAGCTTAATGGTCTGAACAAAAGATTGATGGGTTTGGAAGGAAAGTTATTGCGTTATGCAATGTCTTGCAAAATTAAACGCGAAGACTTTTTGGAAGCTTACCAAAAATCTGAATTGGATCCTAATTGGTTGGAAAATATTTCTCAAAAGACAGATAAGCACTGGAAAGCTTTTGTTGAGAAATACGGTTTGGAAATTACTGAACTGCGAGATTCTGTTGCTAATATGGCACAGGAATGCGGTTTGCCGATTTCAGAATATCGTCGTATGGTAGATACAATCAAAAAAGGTGAACGAGAAGCTGATCGTGCTAAAAAAGAAATGATTGAAGCGAATTTGCGTTTAGTTATTTCGATTGCCAAAAAATATACAAACCGCGGTTTACAATTCTTGGATTTAATTCAAGAGGGTAATATTGGTTTGATGAAAGCTGTTGACAAGTTTGAGTATCGTCGCGGTTATAAGTTTTCGACTTATGCGACTTGGTGGATAAGACAAGCAATTACTCGTTCAATTGCAGACCAGGCGCGTACAATTCGAATTCCTGTTCATATGATTGAAACAATTAACAAATTGGTTCGTACTTCTCGTCAGATGTTGGCGGAAATGGGGCGTGAGCCTGTACCGGAAGAATTGGCTAAACGTCTATCAATGCCATTGGAAAAAGTTCGTAAGGTAATGAAAATTGCTAAGGAACCGGTTTCTTTGGAAGCTCCTGTCGGTGATGAAGAAGATTCCTCTCTTGGCGATTTTATTGCCGATGATAGTGCTTTGCAACCGTTGGATTCTGCTATTCACTCCAATTTAAAAGAAACATGTACTCGTATATTATCTTCTTTGACACCACGTGAAGAACGTGTTTTACGTATGCGTTTTGGTATTGGTATGAATACAGATCATACTTTGGAGGAAGTAGGGCAACAATTTAATGTTACGCGTGAGCGTATTCGTCAGATTGAAGCCAAAGCATTACGAAAACTTAAGCATCCTAGTAGATCTCGTAAGTTACGAAGTTTTTTGGATCAATAAAGATATATATAAAGCCGCAAAAGAGCGGCTTTATTTTTTTTTGACAAAAAAAATCAGATGTGTTATTTATTCAAATGAGATTATTTATAAAACATAAATTAAAAAACAAATTAAGATGGAAAGAAGACTGGTAGTTCCAACTGTCGATAAGGCCGTTGAACTGATGCGAGCTTTTTTGCAATCGCAATTGATTGAAGCTGACATTGATCGTGATGGCGGAGATGAAGCCCCGTATTTTGTAAAGTTAGTAAGGTTGTCGAGAGATTTAGATTCCGACGAGTGGTTGGGATGCCCTTGCTTTGTGGCAGATTTTCATGGCAAATTGCCTGAAGGAAAGCCGGTAAGAGGAATTATTTATGTGAAGTGTTTTCCTTCGCAGACGACTCAGATAACCAAGATGAAGATTGTAGACAATTATTTGGACTACAAATTCGAGTTCTTTGAAGACGGTGATACCTTTAAAATGCATGACCCAAAAGGTCGTTTTCGCGATGAGAACTATCTGTTTAGTAACGGGGAAATAACCTTGCTGTGATCGCTATCTAGTTT
>JAFTLF010000062.1 GCA_017452885.1 Alphaproteobacteria bacterium | reverse complement strand
TAAATTCAACGAGCAATGCTTGGGATTAAGAGGGATGTTGATAATTGCGTCGCTAAGACATACGTCGTTATTGTTCAATCCGGTACGTTCCGGTCCGAATAAAATTCCGCATTTTATGCCAGTTTGAGATAGTTCATTCATTTTTTTTGCTGCAAATTCTGCGCTTAAAACAGCTTTGGTTTGGTCACGATGTCTGGCTGTTGTTGCGGTGATAAAGTTCAAGTCGGCAATTGCATCTTGAGTTGATGTATATACTTTGGCCTTAAAAAGTATTTCTTCAGCATTGGAAGATGCTGAAATAGCTTTATCGCTCAAATGGTTTTCTCGTGGATTAACCAGACGCAGCTCGCAAAGTCCGCAATTCATCATTGCCCGCGCAGCCATGCCGACATTTTCGGCTAATTGCGGTTCTATCAAAATAATTACGGGTAAAATATCAGACATATTTTTTCTCAATGAGTTATTGGATATTCATCACGCGATCAAGCGGAGCAACCAGTTTGTCTTGCAAATATTTTTGAACATCTTCTTTTGATGCGGCATTAATACGCGGTTCTTCGTATTTGATTTGTTTGTCTTCTGGCAGGCTCAAGTTTTGTAGTCTGATTTGAGCTTTTTGTATTTGTTCTATAACTTTAATAAGCTCACGACGCTCTTTCAGAGAAGCCTTATCAACATCATTCATAATTTGCTCGACCAAAGGCTTTTTGACGGCGGCTTTTTCCGCCGGTGTCATTGCAATTGGATTTGCTTCCTCTTCAGCTTGTTCGGCATTTACTTGGTCAATTATATCCTGAGCTGTGATTGTTGGTTGAGAGGGAAGTGAAACGGATGTTTCCTTTATATCCTTAACGGTGGCAACTTCAGGAGCTTTCAAAGTATTAACCGGCCGATTTAACATCTGTGCATTCGCAATTGAATGCTGCAATATAAACAGAACAGCAAAGGCAAAAAATTGTAGTTTCATACCTATCCTCTAGTCAGTTGCTAAAATATCAATACTGTTAAAAAGAATATTTTCCATATCCAAACCGGACTGATCTTCTACAATATCAAGCATACCGGAGAACATGGTATCAAACGGATTGTTTTGGTGTCCCAGCCCATCATAAGCTTCACGCAGATATTTATAATATGCTTTAGGCATATTTTTGATTTTTTCATCATATCCGGCAGGAATTTTATAACCCAAATCACGCAAATGCTGAGTTGCCACCAACATATTATGACGATTAACTTCGGGGGCAATCATTTCTTGACCATAAGCTGTGCCATAAGTTGTTGCCTCACCGATATAATTAAGTTTGCCATGCTGACCGCTGCCGCGCCATGTTTTGACACCACTCTTGTCACGAGCTCTGGCCCAAGGGTCAACCGGTAAAATTTCACCGCCATTAGCAGTGTTATTATAAACTGGAGCTTCAGTAACATTTGTATTGGCTACATTATCACCTTTATAACCGTCATTAGGATTTATTTTCCAAGGATTAGCCGGTAATTGAGCCACGGCAACCGTCGCTGTGAAGATAATTGCTACGCCTGATAAAAATGCCCATTTTTTCATGTCGGCCTCCCGAACTTGGTCCCGTATATTACTATCATACTACATAATTTAGCATAATAATAGTTACAAAATTGTTATAATTTGAAAAAATTAATTATCAGAACGATTTTGTAACTCTTTTTTTATGCGTTGAATTTCAAAATTTATTTGTTCTAATTGGCATTCAATCGGGTCTTTGTCGTTGGCACAAACGCCATAAGCCATAAATTGGAAAGATTTCTGCGGCTTTTGTGCAACTTTATGCGCAGGGACTCCGACAACGGTTTGATTATCATCAACATCTTTTAGAACAACAGCGTTGGCACCGACTTTGCAGTTATTGCCGATTTTAATCGGTCCGAGAATTTGCGCTCCGGCACCGACAATTACATCGTTGCCCAGAGTAGGGTGGCGTTTGGATGTGTTTTTGCCGTTTTTGTTGAAAACTGTAGCGCCGCCAAGAGTAACTCCATGATATAGTGTTACATTATTGCCGATTTCTGATGTTTCTCCAATAACCACGCCCATTCCATGGTCAATAAAAAAGCTATTGCCGATTCGCGCTCCCGGATGAATCTCAACGCCGGTTAAAAAACGAGCAATTTGTGACAATACACGAGCCAATAGCCTCCATCCTTTTTTCCATAAATAATGGGTGAGGCGATAAGCAATAATTGCGTGCAGTCCTGCAGAGCAAAGCAGGGCTTCTGTACGTGTTTTGGTTGCCGGATCGCGAGCGATGACGGCATCAATGTCATTAAGAATCATCTTGAATTTTGATTTCATTTTATGCTACATTCCCTCAAAATGTTAATAATTTATACAGTATTCGTGTTGTATAATATAAAAAGTTCTAAATTTAGGTTAAGAGATTATGGCTGAAGTAATATTTAATGGACATGCAGGTCGTTTGGAAGGTCGCTATCATCAAAGTTCCAATCCTGCCGCGCCGATAGCATTAATTTTGCATCCGCATCCCCAATATGGCGGAACTATGAATAATAAAGTAGTTTATACACTGTTTAGTGTCTTTCAAAATCTTGGTTTTTCCGTTTTGCGGTTTAACTTTCGCAGTGTTGGTCGTTCACAAGGTAATTTTGAAGATGGTCCCGGAGAGCTTTCTGACGCAACGGTAGCTCTTGATTGGTTGCAGTCTGTTAATCCCGAGGCCAGACAATGCTGGATTGCCGGATATTCTTTTGGTGCTTGGATAGGTTTGCAATTACTAATGCGTCGCCCTGATATTAATAATTTTATTGCTGTATCTCCGCCGGCCAATGAAAAAGATTTTTCATTTTTGGCTCCTTGCCCGACTTCCGGTTTAATTACCCAAGGTGAGAGTGATGAGATTGTAACTCCCGCCAGTGTAACAGCTTTGGTCAAACGCTTAAATACACAGCGCAATGTTTCGGTGGATTATGCCATGGTTGAAGATGCCGACCATATGTATAATAATCACTTGGTTGATTTATACAAGATAACCGGTAACTATATTATTGATGCCATGAAGAAAAAAACACCGATTAAAAAGCGTCGCGGTCGTCGCAAGAAAAATGATATGGAGGATATAGGGGATGAAGAAACCCTGTTGTTAGAAACAGACGATACTGCAGATGATTTTTCTGATGATGCTGATTTCAGTGACGAAGATGAAGAATAAAAAAATCCCTCTCAATTCAATTGAGAGGGATTTTAGTTACAAATTTAAGAACATAAATTCTGATAGCGCTGGAAAGATTTTCTGTTGTGCGATTAGCATCAATTTCTGTTACCAATTGGTTGATACTCATATTTTTAGTTGCGGCAATCTTTTTGAATAAATTTAAAAACTCATCTTCAAGACATATACTTGTTGAATGCCTTCCTGCAATAACGACCGAAAGTTTACGCATGCTTTTTCCGATATTCGTCGATTGAAACAATAGTTGCTGATGCAGAAGCCTTTTTTACCTCTTCTGGTTCTTCATCAGTCATAAGTGAAAAACTGTCTTCACTATTGCCAAAGCTCAATGCAAATTTGGCATACGGATCAGCAAAATAAGAAATTGCATCGTATGGAATACGCAAAGTTTGCGGTACTCCGCCAAAAGAAAGGTCAACCTCAAAATAGGTAGAGCCGATCATCAAATTTGCAAATTGGTGTTGCAAAACAATTGTCATTTCTTCCGGATATTGATTCAGCAGTTGCGAAGAAATTCTAGCCACCGGATGAGAAGTCTGAAAAGTGATATAGAAATGGTGTTCTCCGGGCAGTCCTTCCTCGGCAGCGATTTTTAAGGCTTCAACCACTACATGTTTTAGTGATTTTTCCACCAGTTTATCGTAATTAATTTCCAATTCCTTGTTCATTTGAGCATCCTTTATCAAACTGAAAACGGAACTTTTCTGTTGCTAGGTAAGTTCCCAACCCCACTTTTAACTATCCAAAGCTAAAAGAATTTATTTTTGTTGCAAACTGCAATTAAGCAGCCATAGCAACAGGAGCTACGTTATTATCGTTAGCATTCATTTATTTTTGAACCGATAACGGTGGTATCTCACCGAACACAGCATACCTGTCTTTACTATACATTGTCGATCCTGTTTCACCCCCATGTAAATATTTGCCTTTTTGCATCATCAACCAGCAAGCCAAACTGTTGGCGAATCTTGCTGATTAAGGGTTGATAATGCCTGTACGGCTTCGTATTGGTGGAGGTGCCGGGTACTGCCCCCGGGTCCAACATACCTATTTCACAGAGCCTCTAGTGTCATATTCAGATTGCTCTGACTCAGAAAATATATATCATTTTTTTATAATTTTCAAGGTCTATAAAAGCTATACTTGCGATATATAATTCTGTGGATAAAGAAAAGTGATTTATGCGCAATTACAAAAATCTGCTAAAATCCTTTCCGATAAAAGGAGATAATAATGACAAAAATTGCAGTTTGGTGTCGTCACGATGGAGATAATATCATAGGAATCGGACCACAAATTCCTTGGCATATTCCGTCTGATTTTCGCCGTTTTCGCAAGATTACGGAAGGAGAAAATCTCGTTGTTGGTGAAAAAACTTATGATAGTTTTCCTAACCGTACGTTACCTAATCGCAATATTCATATCCTAACGCTAAATCCTGATTATGAAGTTAGTGATAAAGATCGTCATTTTATTTATAACAACATTGATGATTTTAAAGAATTTGAGCAAGATTTGTATATTTGTGGTGGGGCTACAATCTATAAATTGTTCATGACTTCAGGAAATAAACTTATGCCTGATATTATTGTCGACAGCAAATATTGCGGAGAAGTCGACAAGCTTGAGGGACAAAAAATAG
This sequence comes from Alphaproteobacteria bacterium, assembly GCA_017452885.1. Classification (GTDB taxonomy): domain Bacteria; phylum Pseudomonadota; class Alphaproteobacteria; order RF32; family CAG-239; genus CAZU01. The sequence goes on along the minus strand of JAFTLF010000062.1, from coordinate 1,158 downwards.
ATATTACGCCTTGTATTGAAGCTATGGAAAAAAATTATCGCAAAGTTAGTCCTGACTACGAGCAAGAGAATGTTTTTACGTCATTGTGGATCAAAAAAGGTGACTTTGTTGAACAAAACGTTTTGAAAAAACTTATTAATATAATTAGTATTAACAATTAAAACGGAAATTAACATGAAACAGTATTTGGAAATTTTGCAAGACATTATGGACAACGGACAAGATGCTGATAATCGTACCGGTGTTTATGCTCGTAAGGTGTTTGGTCGTCAGATGCGTTTTGATTTGAGCAAGGGATTCCCTTTGGTCACCACCAAAAAGGTGTTCCTCAAAGGAGTGATTCACGAGTTGATATGGTTGCTTTCCGGCAATACCAATATCAAGTATCTTACAGATAACAATGTCCATATTTGGGATGAGTGGGCGGATGAAAACGGTAATCTTGGTCCGGTTTATGGTGCTCAGTGGCGTAATTTCAACGGTGAGGGTATAGATCAGATTAAGGATGTTATTGAGCGTATCAAGAAAAACCCTCAAGATCGTCGTTTGATAGTCACAGCATGGAATCCGGCACAAATAGACCAGATGGCTCTGCCGCCGTGCCATTGCTTCTTCCAGTTTGATGTAACGCCTGACGGTCGTCTCAATTGTCAACTTTATCAGCGCAGTTGCGATATGTTTTTAGGCGTTCCGTTCAATATCGCATCATATTCGTTGTTGACAATGATGATAGCGCAAATATGCAATCTCAAGCCTGGAGAGTTCGTTCATACTCTGGGCAATGCGCACATCTACAACAATCACTTTGAGCAAGTCAAACTTCAATTGAGCCGCGAGCCTTATCCGCTGCCTCAGATGAAGATAAATCCCGAAGTCAAAGATATATTTGACTTCAAGTATGAAGACTTTGAGCTGGTGGATTATCAATGCCATCCGGCCATAAAAGGAGAAGTTGCAGTCTAACACGAATAACTCTTTATATAACACCGCCTTTTTAACAGGCGGTGTTATAGTATTGTCAAAGTGCAATCTGTTCGTTAATCTGTTGGCAAAGGAGATAAAATATGAACAGAATTGAAACTGAAGTCTTGTTTTGTAAACTGCCGCATTATGCAGAAAATTCTGCCAATTTGACCTATGCAACCGATGCTGCTGCTT
>JAFTLF010000061.1 GCA_017452885.1 Alphaproteobacteria bacterium | reverse complement strand
CTTAGCTTGCTTATCTTCTTTAGATTTCCATATAACAATATCTGCTCGAGCCCTTCCTTGTCCTCTATGGGCATTAGCAACTTTTAATTCTTCATCCATTTGATCCAACGCATAACCATAATGGTTTATTAAATGACAAACATATGTTTGGCGAACTTTTTCTTCTGGTGTCAATACTAACCATTTTTCTCTAATTAATGAATAAATTTTATTGCCTTCAATTTTTACTTCAATAGTCATTGCTAATTCCATAACGCTTAAGAGTTGTGTAATTTACCTTATTGTATACAGATGAATATTTCTATTTTATTAAGAAATGAAAAAATATTGTTTTACAGGCAATTGGCTACAAACTGTAGTCAGTTGGTTACAAATTGTAACCGTTTGACTCACCCAATTTCTTTTTCCAGTTTTGTTACTAAATCCATGTCTTTGCTTTTGTAGGCTTCGAGGATGGGGACGTAGTAGCGGGTGTTTTTGCCTTCGCCGCGGTAGGGGATGCGCATAATTCCGTCGGCTTTGTCTTCTTTGCGCATTGCCAGCAAAGTTGTGTAAGATATTCCCAAGATTGCGGCGGCTTGCTTGATGCTTACCCAGTTTGATTTGACGGCGATTTCCAGTTTATCCTTATCGATTTTCTTTTCAACTGCTTCAATGCCTATGTTTTGCTCATAAAATTTGGCTTCTTTGGTGTAGTTGTTTTTGCTCAATGCGGTTACAAAGCTTTTGAAACCGTCTTTGGCAGATTTGTTCACAAATGGTGCAAAGCTCAAGTTTTTCCATAAAACCTGTTCGCCAATCACGGTGTCCTTAAAGTTTACATCGCCGAAAAATGTCAGGTAGTCAAAAATGCTACGCTCGGGGATTGTTGCGCCTTCAAAACTTACCAATCCTTTGAAAATGGTGCTTCTGATATCAATATGATACAGGCTTTTGTCGTTGTCGCGGTTAAATCTTGCCATACTGAATTTGCTGTTTTCGTTAAAAAGGCAACGGTCGAGCTCTACCGGAACGCATCCGGCAATGTTTTCAAAACTCAACAACGAGTTAAACACGCAGTTGTGAAACTCTATCGGAGCATCCGGAAGCTCGCGACCTTTGGTGTTTACATAAAAAGGCTCGTTGAACTCGCAATCATAATAACCGGCATCAGCAGGAGGCAAATCAATTCCGCAACTTGTATTGAAACGGCAATTTATGAAATAAACCGCATCAACATCCGGCGAACTTGTTGCTTCCATCATAAGACTAATGCTATCAATATCGTTGAAATCAAAGCCTTTAAAACAAATACCGACAAGGCTTCCTTCCAAAAACACGCGTATATTTTTAAGCGGACGTTTGATTTCAAGTTTTTCAACATCAGGGAATAGATTGTTTATGGCGGGGAAAATATCCTCTGAATAGCTGTAATCATAAGGGATATATTCTCGCGGGTCATCATTGATATATTGCAAAATATCTTTCTTTGATTGGAACAAACCCTGCCTTTGATTGAAATGCGCCATAACGTACCTCGGATTTATGATTAAATTATGATTATTTTACGTTTATTTTATGATTAGGTTATGAATAAAT
>JAFTLF010000060.1 GCA_017452885.1 Alphaproteobacteria bacterium | reverse complement strand
ATCCTGTGATAATTCGTCGAGATCGGCTTTTTCAATTTCTTCTCGAATCGTGGCGACAAAATTTTGGCGAACAAGATTGGCAGCATTGTTAACAGCTACCGAAAAGCCCAGCGCGTCAGTTCCACCATGACTTTTGACCGATAAACCGTTAAGTCCGACAAACATAGCTCCGTTATACAATCGGGGATCCATATTTTTTTTGACCTTGAGCATAACACCAAGCATACAAGGCAGACCCAACTTAGCCATAAATGAACCTTTTATCGAATCTTTGAGCAGACGAATAACAAGACGAGCCGTTCCCTCAATGGATTTTAGAGCAATGTTACCGGTAAAACCGTCGGCAACGATTACATCTGCAATTCCGTTAGGAATTTCATGCGGCTCAATATATCCTTTGAAATCAATGTTCATGTGTGAATTTTTAATCATTTGGGCAGCTTGGCGAATTTCTTCTTTGCCTTTCATTTCTTCGGCACCGATGTTGAGCAAGGCAACTCGCGGTTTTTCAATTCCCAGTGCGTGTCTGGCGAGAATATCACCCATAAGTGCAAATTCAGTAAGGTTGAGAGCATTGCACTCGGTATTTGCGCCTAAATCAAGCATAACGTATTTACCGGAACGGTGCGGCATGATACTGACAATCGCCGGACGATGAATTTTGGTAATTGTTTTTAGCACCAGTTTGGATATTGCCATTAAAGCACCGGTATTGCCGGCTGAAACTACAGCTTGAGCTTCTCCTTTGCGTACGGCATCAATAGCCATATACATACTGGTATTGCGGTTACGAATAACACTTGATGGTTTATCTTCGTTATGTACCATTTCCGGAGAATGACGTAATTCGCAAACCTTTTTAAGATTGGAAAATTGATTAAGAATAGGAGTGACCCGTGTTGTGTCTCCAAAAAGGATGAAACGCATATCGGGATTCTTTTTAGCAGCGATGCTCAAGCCTTCAACAACGACTCGGGGGGAATTGTCTCCCCCCATAGCATCTACTGAGATGACCAGATTATTATCAGACAAAACCTGCTCCATTTCAAAGATATAACTCAAACGTAAATTTGAGGTCGTTTATAAAATATAATTATTCGGCAGAAGCTTTTTTAGCAACTACTTCGCGATTATCGTATTGACCGCAAGAAGGGCATACGTTGTGAGGTTGTTTCAATTCACCACAGTTAGGGCATTCCATATAGGTGTTTCCTTTTAAAGCATCGTGTGAACGGCGCATATCGCGGCGAGATTTTGAAGTTTTCTTTTTAGGTGTAGCCATTTTCTTATACTCTAAAATTAATGTTTGTGTTTTATAAATTCAATCGACACTTATAGCTTATCTCATTTTTAAAATCAATAAAATAAATGTCACTATTGCGAAATTCTAAAGACCTTTTAACCAAAATTTTATGATAATGCAAGGACTTTTTCTATTTTATATTTATTTCTTGAGTTTTGCCAGAACAGCAAAGGGATTTTGAGCCTGAGCGGTTTCTTCGTCAAATTCTGTTTGAAATTTGAAAATTTCACCTTCTTTACGAGGAAAATCATCTAAAACCAAGGCTATTTGTTCCATAGCTATATCAGCAAGGTTAATTTCTCCGTTGGTGACAATATCCGGAATTTCATCATCAATCTCAGCTTCTTTTTCCATTTCTTGCAAATCTTTGAGGGTTAGTTCGGTATCAAACAGTATTTCAAACTCGGTATGATATGGTTTAACAAAGTTTTCAAGACTGATAACACTGGTTTGCTCTATTTCGGCATCAGCTGTTCCCCAAACTTTTATTTGATGTTCTTTTTTGTTGGGTTTGACATTTATATCCGCTTGCAGTGATTTTACGGCAGGAACTTTTAATATTTCCGTAATATATGGTAGTTCTTCTTTCTGTGCGCTAAGGTGATATTTTTTGACGGAAGGAGTCAAGTCATCAACAACCAAAGGGTATGAAAAAAGATTTTGCATAAATACTTTCCTTATGTTATAAGAGCAACTATATTTTGATTAATTTGATATAACTGCAAGGATACTGATATGTCAATAAACAAATTGATGTCTGCTTGTGCAATTATAGCACTTGTGTCTGCGTGTTCTACACAAAAAACTAATGAGTGGTTTGTCAGTCATAATGGTAATATGCCGTCGAACGAACGGATTGAGCAAATAGCCAAAGGTGATAGTCAAGAAAAAGTGCGTCAGATTCTCGGTAGTCCGTCAAGCGTAGTATCTTTGGATAGAAATACTTGGATATATATGTCATCAGATGTTAAACGTGTGGCTTTTATGGTTCCGGAAGAAGTTGAGCGCGATGTGTTGACAATTCGATTTGATGATAATGGTACTGTCATGGAATTGGAGCGTCTGAATAAAGACAACGGTAATGAAGTGAAAATAAGTTCTGATGAAACAGAAGCCCCCGGGGAACAGCTCGGATTTTTCCGTAAGTACTTTGGAGGTGTGGGACAATATAGCCCGTTTGGTGGTATGGGCGGAAGCAATTCTCTGTAATTTTGTTTTGATATAAAAAGAACCAACCTAAATGGTTGGTTCTTTTTTTGTGTGTTTCCTTAGCAGGATTTGTTTATTGATGTTAGTCCGAGTTCTTCCATCACCTGTTTTTTCAGAGTAACGTTATCTGCTTTGCCGGTAGCAAATACCGGAAGCGAATCATGATATAGGATGACACGCGGCAAATAAAGTTCTGACATACCGTTGAGGCGGATGAAGTTGTGCAGAGTACTTTGTGTAACATTACGATTATTTGTAACCAAAACAATCTGTTCACCTTTGCTCTCGTGCGGAACGGCAACAACACCATACATATGTTCAGGACCATCAGCTTCGTGGGCGCGGACAACCATTTCGCTAACGGCATTGAGCGAAACCATTTCACCGCCGATTTTGGCAAAACGCTTGATGCGGTCTTTAATGTAGACAAAGCCGATTTCATCAATATCTACAACGTCACCGGTATGATACCAGCCATCCTTAAGAGGAACCAAAACCCCCGGATTATCAGGCATTATATAGCCCATCATAACGTTTGGTCCCTTAACAACAAGTTCACCGCCGGTTTCAATGCCATCAACATGTTCAATTTTGTATTCAACCTTGGGTAACAGCTTGCCGATAGAGCCAAAACGGTTGAAAATGCGGTTATTGGCTGTAACTACCGGAGAGCATTCTGTTGAGCCATAAGCTTCCATGACACGGATGCCTTGACGCTCTACCCACATATTGCGAGTGTCGGGTTTAATTGCTTCGGCACCGCCGAACATAAAGCGAATGTTGTGGAAATCAATCGGGTGAGCAATTTTTGCATAACCACGGAAGAATGTATCTGTTCCAAACATAACGCTGGCACCGATTTCATAAACAATTTCGGAAATTACGCGGTAATGAAGCGGAGAGGGGTACAAAAACAGTTTTGCACCTTCAAGAAGTGGGAACAGTGTGCCGACGGTAAGACCAAAACTATGGAACATTGGCAATGCGTTGAATACGGTATCGGTCATGTTAAGAGTTTCAATGCTTGAGATTTGTCTGATGTTTGACAAGATGTTAGCGTGGCTCAAGACAACCGCTTTGGGTGCGCCTTCCGAACCGGAGGTAAACAAAATTACAGCTTTTTTATTGCCACCTTCTTTACTTGGTACACGTTTAATTTTGTAGCGTAAGAAAGCGTTGATTTTCTCCCATAGACCAATTTGGCGACGCAAATCTTCAAGGAAAATAACATCAAAACCGGCTTTTTTTATTTCTTCAATAACGGGCTCCATTTTGGCATTGCGTATGAACAAATGCGAAGTTATAACTTTTTTTACAATTGCGGTTTTGCACATGGAAACCATGTTAGCGGCACCAACTGAGAAATTAAGCATAACCGGAATACGACCGTAAGCGGAAAGTCCGAAAAATGCACACAAAGTGGCGATTGAGTTCGGCAATAATAACGCAACATGTTCTCCCGGAGCCGTTCTGCGTTTGAAGTATTTACCTAAAACGTATGATTTAATTATGATGTCTTTGTAAGAATTAGGAACACGATTAATGTCTTCAACAAAGCGAGGACGGCGTAAAAATCCCTTTTTGGAGTGGACTTTAGCTGTTTTCATCAATTGTGCAAAGAGAGATATATTGTCATTATACGATGCCTCAAAGCATAAATCACGCATTAAAACATATACTTCGTTGCTGATGTGGTCACGTTGACGGCGGAGTTCATCTTTTAATTTGAAGTTGACCGGAGCTTTGACCGTAATATTGATTTTGGGTAATGGGCGATGTGGTAATTTACCTTTGGTTTTGGAGAAATAGCCATATTGCGGACCATTAATCCAAACCGGTATAATCGGAGCTTTAGATTTGTCGGCAACCAGACCGGGTGCTTCGTAAATCTTCATAAGACCGCCGTTTTCGGTTATGCGTCCTTCGGCAAATATAACGCAACAACGACCACTGTCAACCTTGGCAATCAGCTCTTTAATATCGCCGGGTTCAATGGGGTTGAATGGCATAATGTCTGCTGTTTTCATAAATGCACGAATCCATTTATTGCGGTACAGATGTCCGTTAAGAGCAAAAATCGGATCTCCTGGGAGGTATGCAAAAAGAAGGAGAGGATCAAGATAGGAAACGTGGTTAGATACGTATACACCTTTTTTAGGTAGATTTTTATCGTTAAACCGAATATCACATCTTACTTTCAAAAATCTGAAAGCAATTCTTAAACAAAGTCTGATAAAGTCTCTCAAAATATAGTCTCCGAGAAGTTACAACATTATTTAAATGTTTAATCCGAAAATTAATACTTTGTAAAGAATTAAATGTAAAAGGCTCAAGTTATGTTTCTGAATATTGCGTAATCTTCTGAAAAATATAGTCTTTTAGATGTTTTGCTAAGGGGATAAATCTGTTGTTGTCAATTGAAATTTATTGCTACATAATAAAATAAAATCAAAATTGAGGACAAAAACGTGAAAAAAGATTCAAAATCAGAGCTTTTATATAGTGCTTTTTGTGAATTTGCCAAAAACGGCTTTTTCGGAGCGACAACCAGAGATATTGCCAAACGTGCCGGAATCAATATTTCTTCTATATTATATTATTTTGGCGGAAAGAAAGGAATATATACCGCAGCTTTGGAAAACATTGTTGAAACAGTAAAAGCAATGTGTTCCGATGTGTTATCTCGTTGTCAGATTGTTTTGGATAGAGGAGACCCACAAGAAGCACGAGCTTTTTTAAAAGAATTGGTGCAGCGCTTTTTATTGATTTTGTGTGGTGAAAATATTTCTCAAGACATGAAAACGGTGTTTTTGAGTGAATATTCAAAACCGACAGAAGATTTTAATATTTTGTATGATGGTTTGATTTTGCCTGTGCATAAAATGATGGCGATGTTGTTGTCGCAGGCGAGTGAAGGACGAATTGATATTCAAGACGGCTATTTATATACGTTTCCGCTATTTGCCCAAATGTTTGTTTTTGCTTCTCGTCAAGATACAATTTGCTCGTTTATGGAGTGGAATGGTTATGGTGAGGCTGAAAAACAAAAACTTATTAAGTATATGATAAATCAAATAGATTTTCAGATTGATTGTGGAAAATAGCATAAAAATAAATATCAAATCAATCAATTGATTGACAAATTGTTTTTTTTGAGATAACAGTCTTGTTGTATGTTTTAACAACAGATGAGACTTTTTATGAAAAAACTTCTTACTTTTACTGCGCTGGGAACCATTTTGTTGGCTGGTAATGCCATGGCTGCCGGCTTCCACTTGAGAGAGCAGTCTGCTGCCGCTCAAGGTAATGCTTTTGCCGGTGCAACTGCCGGTGCAGAAAATAACTCTTATTCTTATTTTAATGCTGCCGGTTTGACACGTCAAAAAGGTACGCAAGTTAATTTAGGTGCTACTTATATTGTTCCGCGTGCTGAAGCAGGAGATATTGAAAATAAAAATTCGAGTAATCCAGGTGGTACAGGTGATGTTAACAATATTGTACATGCAGCTTGGGCTCCTAATGGTACAATTTCTCACCAAGTTGATGATAAATTGACTGTTGGTATGGGATTGAATGTTCCTTTTGGTATGATTACCAAATATGATTCTGATTGGGCAGGAAGCGATCATGGTATTACTTCTAAGGTTATGAGTACCACAATTACACCGATGGCTGCTTATAAAGTTACTGATAAATTGTCTGTTGGTGCCGGTTTGCCGATTCAATATATCAAAGCTCGTTTGACTAATACAGCAGGACACGGAATGATGAGAACATCAATCGAAGGTGATGCTTTGGATATTGGTTATCAGTTGAGTGCCTTGTATGAAGTTGATGATAATACGCGTTTTGGTGTGAACTATCGTAGCCAAATTAATCATAAGCTCAAAGGAGATATATCTTCATCTAATGCTTCTGCTGTATTGAATCAGGATATTAATGCTACTTTAGATACGCCGGCGATGTTGTCGTTTGGTGCTTATCATCAGTTGAATGAAAAATGGGCGTTAATGGCTGAATATCAACGTGTATTCTGGAGTTCTTTCAAATCGTTAGATATTTACGGTGATGAATATAATGTAATGACAGGTGGCGGTTTAGTTAGCCATACTCCGGAAAATTGGCGTGATACCAATTTCTTTGCTTTGGGTGCCAGCTATCAGATTGATGATCAGTGGAAATTGCGCTTAGGTGTAGCTTATGATGAATCGGCGGTTAAGAAAGCTGATCGTACACCGCGTATTCCTGATTCTAATCGTATTTGGTATTCTGCCGGTTTGAATTATCAGTATAGTGAAAACTTAACCTTTGATATGGCTTATACGGTTATTCAAGCCAAAGAAGCTACGGTTGATCTGGCTGATGTTCCCGGCAAACATCGGGGGGTTCATGCTGAATAAACCAACTCTGTTAAAGT
>JAFTLF010000059.1 GCA_017452885.1 Alphaproteobacteria bacterium | reverse complement strand
TTTACATTTTCTTACAAGTTTTTTTAATTATATCTACAAAGTTTACTCCCCCTTTTTTTTTAGTTTTTTCATATTAAATATTAGTAAACTTTTATTAAAGAGGAGAAAATCATGAAAAAAAGTATAATATTGTCTTTATTTACAGTTATAACCTGCATTTCAACTGCAAACGCACGATCGCTGGCAACAGATTATTCCATGTTTAAATATTGGTTAAATAAAAATTATGGTATAGATTATGGACTGGATGCGTCTTTTATGCCTCAACGCGGAGCACCAAGCGGTAAATACAACGCCTTTCAAATGTACTTATATCCTTATTTATCGTGGACAACTCATAAAAACGAATCCGGAACAGGAACATTAAATGTTGCCTACACTATAATAAGATACGGTAATCATAACGCCGCCGACATTGGTTACAGAATGGGTGTGGTAGATGATATTAATGATTACAGCACTAACGCAAATGAGTTTAATGAACTTTACTATACCTACCAGTTTGGCGGAAAATTAAATTGGTTAACCTTGGGCTTGGGACAATATCCGATTTATAGTTTTGACGGTTCTCCATATAACTCTAATCAGCAAGTAAACTTTATTAACTATGCTTTATCACAAAATGCAAGTTCAACTTATCCGATTGCCGGAGTTGGCGCTTTTGCACAAATTAGCCCTGATAACGACTGGAGTTTTGTAATCGGCGCCCAAGATGCCAGTAATGTTGATGCTGTCAGTGTCAGAGTAAACGATTTAAGCGATAAACATTTTACAACTTTTATACAAGCGCAATATGCCCCGACAAACAAATTAGGCGATGCCGAATTTTCGGTTTTATTGTATAATCAGCTAAATGTAAAATTGCAACCACAAACAACAAACGGTTGGTCAATTAATTTATCACAAAACATTGGTCAGGATTGGAATGTTTTTGCCAGAGTAAACGGCGTTTCCGGTCATATTGACACCATCGAACAATCGTGGTCTGCCGGTATTGTAAGGCTTGATCCTTTTAAGAGAAACGAACTTGATCAAATAGGTATCGCTTATGCTTATAATAAAATTAATGAAGAAGCGGTAGGCGAGCCTTTATCTCACAATGCCGAACAGGTTATTGAAGCATATTGGGCATGGGGAATTTCAAAATGGGCGACCATAACTCCTGATGTGCAATTCTATATTAATCCGGCATTAAACCCTAAATCCGATTATGGAACTGCCGTTTCGTTAAGACTGACACTGTTTTTATAAAAAATTACATTCCGTAGCCTTTATATAAACACCCGAGCAAAATACCTTCATTGACTTTTGATTTAGAACCGTCATCATAAGCCAATGAAGGTTGTGTTCTGTCAAAGGTTAAACTTTCTTCATAATATTGCAGCAACGTATTTGTTAAATCATGGCGATATTGTTCAATAATTTTTGCCGCACCTATAACTTGTCTGGGATAAACGCTATAATTACTTTCTGCATTAAGGCTCATAACCGGAATTGAGCCATTTTTATTCATGGGGCCGGCGACGGTTACACAATGCTCACCGCTAGATGTGTTTCTGCTTGATTTGACAATTAAAATATCTCCGGCTTCCAAATTATTGACTATATTGTTGAAGTTTCTGTCACCGCGTTGAGCATAATTTTCTCCCAGCGTATCATCAAAATATTTTCGCAGATACACGCAAGAAACATTCGGTGAACTGGCATATCCCTGATTATTAGGATAATCTTCCGGAACAGGCATAATATTGTTTAATATCGAATCATCACACATTAATCGGGCTTTTGCCGCACCCGCAACGCAATAATGAGTGTTTCCTGATAAATGACCGTTAGGATATACATCGTCTAAAATTCTTTTTACAACTCTTTGTTTGTTTCCGGTATAACGGGCCTGCACAATCAAACGTTG
>JAFTLF010000058.1 GCA_017452885.1 Alphaproteobacteria bacterium | reverse complement strand
CGGATGAATTAGAGCCGCCCCGACAACGCCTGGTTCGCGATGATGTAACGGACGCATGGCATTAAATAGGTGAGTAATGTGCATAATGCCGGCCTGCATGCCCTCAATCATTTGATCATAAGTGGCGTTTGTGTGTCCAGCTTGTAAAATAATGCCAAGTTTATTGCATTCAAGAGCCAGTTCGCGCATGTTTTTCAACTCAGGAGCAACGGTCATATTTATGATGTTACCTTTGGATGCTTTCCATAATTGTTTCATTAAATTGAGGTCAACGGCAGATAATCCGTTTTGTTCTTGAGCTCCGATGCGTTCCGGTGAAAGAAACGGCCCTTCAAGGTGGATGCCTAAAATGCGCGCACCTTTTTCTTTGCCTTTGGCTTTAACAACAGCTTTGATTTTTTTTAGTAAAATATCTTTGGGAGCAGCACCACAAGTAGGGATGAAGGATGTAACACCATATTGAGCCAGTTTTTCTGACATTTGAAGGATTGATTGATAATCACCGTCATCAGCGCCATATCCGCAAATACCATGGATGTGAGTATCTATGAAACCGGGCATGACGTATGATCCGTTGACATCCATAATTTTTACTTTAGGGCTAAATTTTTTATTACGAAAACGTCTCTCGTTATACACATCGGCAATTTTGCCGTTTTTGATATAAACAGCGCAATTGGGCATAATGCTTAAACCCGTGAGAATGGTGGCGTTATGAATGCAAATTGCAGAATTCATGACATTTCTTTCTTGCTAAAATAATCAGTACTATTTAAATATTATCGGTATAAAACTAAATGTATAGTAAAATAAGCTAGTTTTTGACCGTTTTTTTGTTTTTGAAATATGAACATACAATTCCTCCGCCGAGCAAACCGAAAGTGATAATTAAGGAATGCCAAGCAGCAATTGTTAAACCTAAATACGGAAAGAAAATTTTAGCACCAATAAAAATCAGAATAATTGCCAATGCCGGTTTTAAGTAAACAAAACGATTAATTGCGGCAGCAAGCAAAAAGTATAATGATCGTAAACCTAAAATGGCAAAAATATTACTCGTATATACAACAAATAAATCTTGTGTAATCAAAAAAATAGCCGGAATACTGTCAATTGCAAAAATAACATCCATTAATTCTATGATTATGAGTGCAAAAAAAAGCGGAGTCATGTAGTGATGTCCACGCAATTTGGTGAAGAATTTTTCACCATGAAGTTTGCGCGTTACGCGAATTCTGTTTTCAAAAAATTTGAAAAGAGCCGTATTGGTAAGATTTTCTTGTTTTTCTTGCATTATAAGCATACGAACTCCAGTATAAATAAGAAAAACAGAAAATACATACAAAATCCAATGGAAATTACTGACAAGACTTTCTCCAAGTATTATCATTATTGCTCGCATAATGATTGCGCCGATAACTCCCCAAAACAGCACGCGATGTTGATATTGTGGTGGTATGGCAAGACTTGAAAATACCAATGAAATCACAAAGATATTGTCCATTGAGAGGCTAAATTCTACCAAATATCCGGTATAAAAAAACATACCGGTTTCAAGGCCTCTTTCGTATATTACAAATAAGCCGAACAATAGAGCAACCGTCATGTATCCGACACAAGCAATTAATGCTTGTTGGAAAGATGGTTTTTGAGATTTTTTGTGAAAAACAAATAAATCTAAAAACAAAATGATAAAAACAATGAAAGCAAAAATTGTCCACATAATCGGAGTTGAAATTGTTATGTGATGTGTCAATAAATTATCGGTTAGTTCCATATTTAAAACTCTATGCGAATAATGACGCGGCGATTTTTGATGCGATTTTCAGGTATCGGTTCACCATAGGGATTAAGGTTGGGGTATGCAGGAGAAATGCCTGCTAAACCAACGGCTTTGAAACGACTATCTTCCATTCCGTTTGATAACATTGTGCGCACAACGGCACCAGCTCTGGCTCCGGAAAGTTCCCAATTGGAAGGAAATTCGGCGATTTGTGATTCTCTGGTATCATCCGTATGTCCTTCAACAACAATGCGAAAACGTCTATATTTGTTAGAATCCAATAATCTGGAGATCTTTTTAATAACGGGTAGTGCTGACGGTTTGATGTTGGCACTACCTTTGTCAAACAAATTCATTGATGTCATTTCGAGTGTGGCACCTTGAGAATCCGAAGATATTATAACTCCGTCTTCTTCAAGCTGCAAATCTTTGGCATCGTTTAAAAAGCTGATAATGCTGTTATTCAGAGAATCTACCGTGTTATTGCTGAACGCTGCGGCTAAAGCATATTGAATTTGCGCTGCTTTATTTTTGTCAAGACTAGATGAGGCAAACAAAACAATGAATAGTGCCAATAACAAAGTGAGCAAATCCGAATAAGGAATCAACCATGTTTCGTCAGCGTGTTCCTCGTGAGGGGGATGAGAAGGTTTTTTCTTGACCATTTTTCCCATGATATAATCCTTTATTCTTTATCACGAAGTGATTTACGTTCAGATTGCGGTATAAATGCTTGGAGTCTGGTTTCCATAGCAATGGATGAAGCTCCTTCTTGCAATGCCAAAGCACCTTCAAGAACCATTTTGCGCATTTCAACTTCTTCAGCGTTAATTTGTTTTAATTTGTTGGCAAAAGGGTGCCAACAAACGTAACCTGTAAAAATACCCAACAAAGTAGCAACGAATGCTGCTGCAATTGAATGTCCAAGCTGATCGATATCACTTAAATTTCCGAGGGCCGCAATCAAACCGATAACAGCACCCAAAACGCCAAGAGTCGGAGCATACATACCGCATTGAGCAAATATCTGAGCGCCGGAACGATGACGTTCTTCCATTTGCTTGATTTCGGCATCAACAACGCTATTGATAAATTCACCGTTGAAGCCGTCGGCAACCATGGTCATTGTTGTGCGAATAAAAGGATCAGAAATTTCGTTAGCACGTTTTTCAATTGCCATAACCCCTTCTTGTTTGGCAGATTTGGCAACACTAACAAACAATTCGAGAATTTCTTGTTTTGAAGTAAATGATTTACCAAAGAAAATGATTCTTAAAAGTGTCGGAAATTTTTTTATCTCTTTCATCGGGAAAGCATTAAATATTGCTGCGGCTGTGCCTGCAAAAATAATTAAAAATGCAGCAGGGTTAATAAGGGCGTGCGGATCTGCGCCTTTGAGTGCCATTCCGACACCGACAGAAACAATACCACCTATAAAACCGATAATAGTAGACTTTTCCATGATTTCTCCGTCCTGATAAATTTATCCTAAATCTTAGCAAATTATAGATTAATATGTTTTAATTTTAGGTTAAAATTGCAAAAAAATAAGGCTGTTTTTTTATGGAAACAGCCTTATTGGGAAAGTAAAAACAATTTATTGAGCATTTTGAATTTCTGTAACATCAATTTCACTGATGTTACCGTTTTTGTTTACTTTGCCGGTGATTAATACTACGGCATTAGGATTGAATGAAGTATCGTTCCAGTCACCCGATTCAATAATAGCATTTATATTGCCGGTATTGTCTGTGAAAATATAGGTGTTAGGATTTTGATTCAAAGTGCCTTGAAGAGTTACCATAGTATCATCATCAAGATTGCCTATTTGACTGACGGTCATAATCTCTGTTTCATTATCAGAATTGTTGTTTTGAGCCATGCTTAAAGTGTTAAAACTCAAAAAAGCAACAGTAAAAATGCCTAAAAGCAAATATTTATTCATGATTATCTCCTTTGATGCTAAAAAACAACAGATATATATGTTGAAAAATTATTATTTCAATAGGAGCTGATTTTTATTGGTAGCCAAAAGAGAATAAAGAATACAAAACAAAAAAAGCCACCCAAAGGTGACTTTTTTATTTTGGTAGCGAGGGAGGGATTACTCAGCGTTCGCTTCGTTCACTGCGGCAATCGGTTACACCGACCGGCATGCTCCCGCCTGCCTTTGCCTTGTAGTCAAACCCACTTCTCGTGGGTTCAAATCCGCCTCTTACGTAAAACAAAAAAAGCCACCCAAAGGTGACTTTTTTATTTTGGTAGCGAGGGAGGGATTCGAACCCACGACACAAGGATTATGATTCCTCCGCTCTACCGACTGAGCTACCCCGCCATCAAAATTCTCGTATTTAATAATCTGTATTAAGATGTTTGTCAATAACTTTTTTTGTAATATTTGCAACTGTAGTAAATATTGTTTTTAATAATAAAAATCTTTGAAAAGCAACCCATGATTTGTTCACAACTGTAATGCAGACTATGGACATATAGTTTGAGGCGGAGTAGTCTTTAGCGGATTTTTAATAAGAACTAAGGATTTGAAAAATGAAGAAAATTTTACTATTTGCGACTTTGTTTTTTTTGGTGCCAGTGTTTGGTTATGCCCAAAATAGCAAATCTGTTTCGGAAGAAACTGAAGATGTACAGTGGAGAGCTAATTTTAAGCGTATTGCTTTGGAATTATCCAATACAAGTGTTTCCAATGCCAGTGAATATGCAGATTCACCAAATGCACAACTTAGCGCTGATAGCGAAAGTATGATTAAAGGTGTGTTTGATGGTGCAATTGAGCGCGAAACAGCTAATAGTTTGTGGTCAAACAGTTTGTTTATGGAATATGGTGAAACTAAAGTTAAGCCGGTGGATGATAAAACTACAACAACGGAAAATGCTGATAAGATTTTGCTTAAGACGGATTATACCGAAAAGATGTGGAAATATATGGAAGCTGATGTCGGTCCGTTTGCAAGCTTAGGCTATCAAACCGAATTTACAGCTAATGATGATGCGCCGCGTACTAAAACCTTTAGAGGCATGCAAGGTATAAAGTTGTTTAATGGTAAATTTGTTAAAGAACTTTATGGTGCAGCTGTTGAAGAATGGGATTTGACTTATAGTGATGATATTAAAAAGATTGCTTATGAAATCGGTTTGAAAGCAGAATATCCATTACGTGAAGGAGTAAAGTTTCAGCTTGAAAGTTATTTTCGTGATTATGTTCATTTCAGTCGTTATGAAGCAACTGATTTTGATTATGAGTTTAATATTACCGGACGCATGGATGTAAAAATGATAGATTGTATAAGTCTTGCTCCGTATATGACTTATTTTGAAGCTAAGGCACGTGGTGCTGATAAAAAAGGAAGCAATTTCTTGGTCGGTTTGTCTTTGGCTTATTCAAAGTTATTTGATTTGTAATTTAAAGTATTCCTCTTGTGAGCTATTTAATTTATGAGAATAGTTCACAGGGGATATAATTTTTAATATGATTTAGTTTTTTCGTTTTATATCTAAAAATCGGTTTTGTTTTTTAGGCTATTGTAGCGTTTGCGAATACATTCAATTGCCGTTTTGTGTACGCCGGTGGTGATTTTATAATAAATAAAGCGTCCGTCGCGGCGGGTAGTGGTAAAACCATCATCGCGCAGACGTTTGAGATATTGTGAAACCTTAAGTTGAGAACTGCCGATTGCTGAAATAATATCCGAAACATTGCTTTCTTCTTCCAACACCAAATATTCAAGGATACGCATTTTATCATAATTGGCAAAAAGTTTGATGCGATTGGCGACCATAGTGGTATAATCATGAGGAAGAAGAGCTTTGTAATTGTCTGTCAGAAAATAAAAATTATTGGTCATATAGCCAAATAGTTTGCGGATGCAAGTGAAAATGCTGGCAGGGTATTCTTCATGGATATTGTAATAAATAAACAGACCTCGACGTTCGGTTTTGACAAGGTTAGCCTCGCGCAATTTTTTAAGACTTTGCGATATTATGACTTGTTCTTCGTTTAAGGCTTTGGTAATTGCCGAAACCGATGATGCACCATTAACATCAAGAAATTCCAGTATTCTCAAACGTAAAGGATGGGCGATATAACTTATTCCCAAGACGGCTTTTTTCATAATTTCAGTGGGTAGTTGTTCGTTCATAATGATTATCCGTTAAATATCCATACAGCTATACGTAGATTATCGTACATATTAAAACTGTCAACTATAATCGGACAATATGAAGAATGTGACATTGAGATTTGTTATTCGGCTTTTTGAACAAAATTACTCATAAGTTTTTTTATGCCCGCATGTTCAAAGCAGACGGTGACCGTACTACCGTCTTGAGCAACAACTTTGCCGTAGCCGAAGCTTTCATGGTAAACTTTTTGTCCCATCAAACTTGCATAAACAGGGCGATGAGCAACATTCCCAAAGGAATTCCGATAAGTATGGTTGTGGCCATAGGTATTCTCCTCATTATAATTATCGTAAGATTGATGTTTATAGGCTTCACGGTGGTTATTACCATAAAAATTAGTACTTTTATTGCATATTTCAATATGAGCGGGAGGAAGTTCATTTATGAAGCGAGAA
Source organism: Alphaproteobacteria bacterium (assembly GCA_017452885.1). Lineage (GTDB taxonomy): Bacteria > Pseudomonadota > Alphaproteobacteria > RF32 > CAG-239 > CAZU01. The sequence goes on along the minus strand of JAFTLF010000058.1, from coordinate 247 downwards.
GGAAGATTGTTTTGCCATTGACCATATACTCGGCGGCTATGTGCCATAGTAATGTATAATTTTTGTTTGGCGCGAGTAATTGCAACATAGGCAAGGCGACGTTCTTCTTCCAAAGCTTCGGAACCGCCTTCGTCCAAAGCTCGTTGATGTGGAAACAAACCTTCTTCCCAACCGGGGAGAAAAACGACTTCAAACTCCAGACCTTTGGCGGAATGCAAAGTGATTAACATCACCTTGTTTTCATTGG
>JAFTLF010000057.1 GCA_017452885.1 Alphaproteobacteria bacterium | reverse complement strand
GTAATTCTTCACAAATTTTTTTCTTTTCTTGAGCAGGCATCTCCGCCGCATTTTTATCCAAGAAATTAGCAATCAAACTTTCACGCTCAGCTTCTTTTGTGTTAGGTAAATATTGTAACAATTTGTGCATAAGCTCCCCTCGCCGATAAGCATTAACAGCTACATTTTCTTCTAATGGTGACAGAGATATTTCATTATCTATATCATCATCCATATGCGATGGAGCCAACGGCTTAGATAAATATCCCTCCGCAGGAGCATTCTGAAATAGCCACTCAGGATAATCAATCTCAATATCTCCTTTTGTTTTTACTGGCTGCGATTTAACATCAATTTTCTGCGCTGTCTCATAACTCATTACACTGTTTTTATCTTCGACGGCAATTTTTGCAAAAGCATTTCTGCACATCTCATACCACGATTCTTCGCCATTTCCGCTACGTGCATTTTTATATCCGCATAAACACAAACATTCTTCAGCTCTAGTCAATGCCACATACAACAATCGATGATATTCTTCTTTACGCAATAACTTTTCTTTTTCTTTATGATTTCGGCAATTGTTTTCATAGTCTGCGGCACATAACGGATAAAACAACACATCATCTTCTACCAACAACCCCATCTCATTATTAACACTCTTCATTGTTGAGGTGTCAGGCATAATTACATACGGAGCCTGCAATCCTTTAGAGCCATGTACTGTCATAATTCTAACAGCATCAACACTGCTTTGCTCAAGTTCACGTTTGATTTCAACTTCGTCTTTTTCCATCCAATTAATAAATAACTGCATAACAGGAATATGCGACTGCTCAAAATCAAGACATAAATTCAAAAACTCATCAAGACCATCTTCGGCTTCATACCCCAATCGAGCCACAAACTTACGCCGTCCGCCATAAGTATTCAAAATATGCGAATAAAATTCAAACGGACGTATATAATCAATTAAATTCAACCACTCTTGCAGTTGCTCATAAATCGAACGATATTTTTCTTGGCTATTTAATGACACAAACAAACTTCTACTACCACGACAATAACATAAAGCAAACAAATCATCGTCATTTAGACCAAACAAAGGAGATTTTAAAACCTCTGCCAAACTCAAATCATCTGTCGGCAAAAGCATAAACTTGCCCAAAGACAACAAATCTTGTACAGCTATTTGTTCGCTAAGTTTAATTTTATCAACACCGGCAATAACAACTCCCGCTTTTTTACAAGCACGCACAATTTCATCAACCAAAGAATTACGCTTTTGAACCAAAATCATAAAATCACGATACTGCAGCGGCCGTCCTTGCGACTTCAGATATTCGCGATTTTTAACTTTTTGTTGTATAGTATCTGCAATTTGTTTGGCTAGTCTAGCTTCAACTGTTTCAGGAAGCTTGCGTTCAATTGATGTCATCCACGCATTAGGTTTTTCCCTAGCTTCCGCTTCCAATAATGGCCATATTTCTACTTTTCCTGCTTCCCCGATACGTGACGGCACATGTATAACCTGCTTATTTTCTGCCACCACACCTTTTTTAGGCAATCCTTCGCTAAAAATACAATTAACCGTGTCCAATATTGCAGTAGTCGAGCGAAACGAAACATCAAGATTTACTTCTTGAAAATCGATTCCTTCATTTTTCTTAGCCAGAAAATACTGTCGCATATTTTCAAATTCATGCGGATCTGCCCCTTGAAACGAATAAATAGACTGCTTTCGATCGCCAACAACAAACACCGTACAATTTTTGTTTTTTGCCCCGCTCCCATAAAAAAACTCATTAGTAACTGCTCGCACAATTGCCCATTGATCCGGAGATGTATCTTGCGCCTCATCAATCAACACATTATCAATACCGCCATCAAGCTTATACAACACCCAATCAGCCACCTGCGGATTTTCAAACAACTTGCGTGTGTACAATATCAAATCTTCATAATCAACCTTTGAATGCAACCGTTTATATTCCTGATATCCCTGCAGTAACTCATCAGCTAAAAACAAAACAGCTTGAGTTGAAGCAAAAACATTTAAAGCCGCCAGTTTATCATCAAACGCTAAACATCTATCTGCTTCACGAGTAGCCCACGCATTAGCATCCGGACATTTTTGTACAACTCCCTTGGTTGCAAAACTTTTACGCGCTTCGTTTTTTCCTGTTATAAAGAAATCACGATATTTTCGATAATCCTTTTGCTCATAGGCGCTAGACAAGGTCAAAGATTTTTCACAATCGGTATCACTGCCTGATTGCATTGCTTCTGCCAACTCTTGTAGCTTTAAAAGCTCAATATCCGCAAAAAATTTTTCCGTAACCGAGGCAACTGTTTCTGCTTTATTTACCCCCAATCTTGTTGCTATTTTTTCCACTAGCACATCAACCGAAGTATTTTTTTCCAAAATTTGCAAAATTTTATTACGATTCTCCGTCAAAGAATTCATCAATTTAGGAAAAGTAAATTCACTGACTTGTGTAGTAACAAAAGCCAATGCTTGTGCTGTACGACTTTCCGGCTCTGTTTCCAACTTTAACAACAAACGCCTTTTAATGTCTTCCATTGCCTCAGCTGCTGTACGATCATCCATAACTTCAAAGTAAGGCGAAATCTTAGCTTCCAACGGAAATCTTTTCAAAATTTCCTGACAAAAACTATGTATGGTTTGAATTTTCATCCCACCGGGCGTATCTAACAAAATTGCAAACAAGCGTCGCGCTTGAGCCATCAATTCATTAGAATTATTCTTATCTAATTCAACGCTTCCCAACAATTTTTCAAGTTCAGAATATAATTTTTCATCACTTGCCACCGCCCATTGTGCCAATTTATCGGCAATTCGCGAACTCATATTAACAGCAGCTGCTTTGGTATATGTCAGGCACAAAATTTTTGCTGGAGCCACACCTTTAAGTAACAAACGCAATACCCTATCTGATAAAACTTTTGTTTTACCTGTTCCGGCAGAAGCTTCTACCCATACCGAAACATTAGGATCAGCAGCTTGCCGTTGCTGCTTTGTTGCCAAAGCATATCTGTTTTGTTTTTCCTGCTCAAGCGTCATTAGCGCTCCACTCCTTAACTCTTGCCAAATGAGCATAAACTTCAAATTCCGGATTTTTCTTAAGATTCGGATGACACTCATAGGGTGTAGAATCTAAATCATATAAAGTAATCAACTCAATTAAATGATTACGCGTTTTCTCTAATATATTTTCAATATCTTTATCAATAATTGTGTCTTTTACCCCAAGTTGCCAATATAACAGTTCATCTATTTTTGCAGCCTCAATCCCTTCAAATCCTCCCGCTTCGGCAATCAACCCTTCCAAAGGTAATTGTGGTGCAAAACCAGCTTCCACCTCTTTAACACTACGAGCTTTTCCTGTCTTATAATCAATTATTTTAAGCTTACCGTCCAACATTTCATCTATGCGATCCGCCTTGGCTGTAACCGTAAATTTTCCACCGGCGGTTTCAATATCCATACAACCTTTTACTTCACTATGAATACATTTAATATCTTGCCTGTATTGTTCCTCAAGCTCCACCAAATGATTAACAATTTTTTCAAACTTTGGCCACCAAAACACCTTTTTTTCATTAGCCAAATTATTTTCTGCAAATTTACAACGCCCGAGTTCCAACAATTCTTCACGAGCATTTTTAGGGAATTTATAAACATGCTTTTTATTAAACTCCTCCAATATGCCATGTATAATTGTGCCATAATCAGCCATCGTCAACTCCGGCTCAATATCTTCCAGAGGTTTCAAACCAAGAATATATTTTGCAAAAACACTATACGGATCACGCAATAACAATTCGATTCCACTAACTGATAAACGACGCGGTCTGGCAGCAAAAGGCGGTCTTGGCACCGGAGGTTTTGAACTTTCAAAACTATCCGGTTCTTCCAAAAAACAACTCCACTTTCTCAAACACACATCGTGCAAAGATTGTTGTTCTAAACCAAGCGCTTCCAAAACAGCTTGCAAACGCATCCACCAACGAGATTTCATCATTGGCGTACCTTGTACCCTTGCAGAACGAGTCAAATAAACCTCTTTAGCGCATAACAGTTGAGCAAAGTCCATACCCAATACACCAATGGATCTTTCCGGCAGCGGAAATCCAAAATCTTTTTTCATCGGACGAGACATCCACGGATCTGCTCCGGATAATTGTGGCCACACTCCCTCGTTAACTTCTCCTATTATCGTAACATCAAAACGATTAAGTCTGGCTTCTATTGGCCCCAAAATACTCAAGCGCGGATGCGTACCATATTTAGCTCGAACCATTTTTCCTGACATCATAGCTTCAAACAATCCGGAATATTCCCTCGGATCAATTTCTCCTAAAATATCAGATTTTTCAAGCAATTGAGCAATAAAACGTGCGCCGCTTTCGCCGGCATCTCCACGCCATAACAATTGTTGCCCATCCTTATCTGCCGTAGCAGCCAATGCTTCTGCCACACGAACATGAGCTTTCAGCAAATCAGTCAAAATAACTTTTGGCATTTTACATAAATCTTTTAATTCGGCCAAACAATCATCAAGCTCCGCCAAAATACTTTCTGCTTCGGCGTTTTCAATTCCGGCACGCCATACCTCTTGTTCCAAAATACGAGCTTTTGCTCTTATCTCTGCATAATCTTTGCCCATACCAGTTAAAGGATTTTTCAATAAAGCCAAAACATCAACTCGTGCCGCATCAGGAAAAACAACGTTCAACAACAAACGCATAAACATTCCCCACGGAGTCACAGCCAAAGGCCGTCCGGCAGAATCATCAATTTCAATATTCCAGCGCTTAAGATATCCGGCAACTCTTCGTGCCAATTGACGATCTGGTGTAATAAGTGCTGCTGTTTTTTCCGATTCTTCTAAAACTTCACGCATTTTAATAGCAATCGCCAAAGCTTCTTGCCTAATTTCATCACACTCAAGCAAGTGCAGTCCTACAATAGCATCTTTACCAATCTCACTGTCAGCTATCTGTCGCCATTTATCTGTACATGCCGCCGGCATCATTGTTTGGAATATAAGATTTTCGCGAGCACTATTTTCAACCGAATTCAAGTTTTTTATTTCATCACGATGAACACCCAAATAATCAAGCAACTCCTTCAACTCAAATTGCGGATGCTCCTCACCTATTTTTTCCCAAACATCATCATTCGAATATTTATCCAATCCGGAAAGATAAACTTCTCCGTTAGGCAAATCCAATACTGCCTTAACCAATTTTTTCATCGCAGCAAAACCGGCTGTTGTTCCGGCAATAATCAATTTTTTATTATATTTTGTACGAGTCCAAATTTCAGCTTGCAACTCCAACATCCGACTTTTGCGCCAACTGGCATCCACTCGACCACGCTCACTCAATATCTGTGGCCAATAAGCCGTAATAATCTCCAAAAAACGTAATGTTTCTTGCCAATGTGCTGCATATTCCTCGGAAACCAAATCCCCAAGCCGAGAAAAATCCAAATTATGATAATATGACATATCAATCAGATGACCAAGCTCTTTAGCCAAAAAACAAGCCTGATTAAGAGATATTTTTTCTGTTCCAAAATCATTGGGACGAGCCAAAATGATTTTCATAAACAACAACAGACGCTCAATATCATCAATTGCCGGTGGCATAGCTGCAATATCATCACTCACCGCACCCTGTAAAACAATTTCGTCTTCATCAATATCGCCGATAGGCTGCAAATGAGGCAATAATGTCGGCTTCATTCCTTGAATCTTAACAAACGCATCAGCCAACGTCTTGCACGCTCGTCGATTCGGCAATAACACTTGCACATCAGCAAGCTCCAATTCTCTGCCCTGATAATCATTCAACAGTTTTTGCGCCAAAGTATCCGCAAAACCGTTAGAAAAAGGAATATTCCAAATTTTCCTAGTCAGCGTCAAAAACCTCTTTTATAAATTGTTCAAACGCACGTCCGCGATGCGAAACGGCAGCTTTTTCATCTTTAGAAAAATTAGCAAATGTTTTATCAAAACCATTCGGAACAAATACCGGATCAAAACCAAAACCTTGATTTCCACTGCGTTCAGAAACAATTTTTCCATCAACTCGTCCTTCAAAAAAGCGGCAATTTTGCTCAGGCACCTTAAAAGCTAATACACAAGAAAAATGTGCTGACCAATCAGCACTTCCACTCTGCTTTAATTCATCAACCAACGTGCCAATCGCTTTGTCAAAATCACGAACAACTTTACCTTCCTCAATCCGTTCGGCATAACGTGCCGAATAAACCCCGGGGCGACCTCCTAACGCATCAACACATAAACCGGAATCATCAGCCAAACAAGGTTTTCCGCTCAAATCAGAAAGCTGAACAGCTTTCAATTCTGCATTCTCCTTAAAAGTTGCACCGGTTTCTTCAACATCAGGCAAATTTAAATCTCGTGCCGAAACAACCGTTACCCCATACGGAGCAAGCATTGTGCGAATTTCATCAATTTTCCCCTGATTATGGGAAGCTATAACCAATTCACGTATTTTCATCAAATTATTCCCAAGGCTTGTTTTTGTTTTTTTATAATTTCCGCAATACCCTCTTTACCAAGCTGCAAAAGTTGATTAAATTGCCCCTCGTCAAAAGGATCTCCTTCTGCTGTTCCTTGAATTTCAACAATCTTTCCCGATTCTGTCATAACAAAATTCATATCAACCTGTGAGTTGGAATCTTCTAGATAATCAACGTCCAGAATTGCTTCTCCTTCATGTATGTCACAAGAAACTGCAGCCACAAATTCCTTAATCGGGTTTTCTTTAATTTTTTTTATGTCTTGTAATTTTTGCAAAGCTAAATACAAAGCAACAAAACCACCGGTAATCGAAGCCACTCGCGTACCGCCATCCGCTTGTAATACATCACAATCAATACAGATTGAAATATCTTTCATCTTGGTCAAATCAACAACTGAACGTAAAGAGCGTCCCACCAAACGCTGAATCTCTTGTGTACGACCAGAAGGTTTTTTTGATTCGCGAGGAACTCTCACTTGTGTTGAACGAGGCAACATCGCATATTCAGCCGTAATCCAGCCTTTATCCTGCCCCTTTAACCATGCAGGAACTTTCTCTTCAACACTGGCTGTACATATAACATGTGTACCACCAAATTTAACCAAACAAGAACCTTCAGCATATGGATTAAAATTAGGAACAAGCTCAATATCTCGAAGCTGATTATTTTGACGATTGGAACTACGCATTTTCTTTCTCTTTTCAGCAAATTTCACTATCGCCAGATTACTTCGATTCCTCTACAATAGCAAGAATAAAACTAAGATAAAAAAGCAATCATAAAAAACTCATACCAATAGAATGATTTATAGGGGGTGAAGACACCTAAATCTACATGAAAGAAAATGTCACCATGCCCCATAAAATTGCTCTAGATAAGTCATTATACAAATTTTTACAAATGACCGGTGGTAAGCAAATTAAAATATTTATAAACCGAACCGCCTTCAACATCCCAACTAAAATCCTTATGCATGGCATTTTTTTGCATATCATAAATTTTCTGTGGGTTTCGATAAAAAACAATAAGAGCTTTTTCCAAGGTTTCGGTATAGGCATTTTCATTATTTTTCAAACGTTGAGCGGCAAGGTTAGTACCATACACACGCCGTTTATTGCTAAAGAATGCCTCGGTACGAAAACCATCAACTCCATCTTCTATGGTGTCAACCAAACCACCTGTAGACATAGCCACAGGCAAAGATCCCTTGGCCATTGCCTCCATTTGTGTTAAACCACATGGCTCAAAACGACAAGGCATCATATAGAAATCGGATGCCAATTGCACAGCATAAGCAAACTCATCCTTATAACCACGAAAAACAAAAATCCGTTCAGCAATTCTTTTATTAATTTTTTGAACTCTGTCTTTAACCTTGCTCAATAGCTCAAAATAATTAACATCACCGGCACCGCCCAAAACAAATATCGGAGATTCAACATTCCTATCTGTATATTTTTGCGCCAGATTAACAATTGCTTGTGCAGCAATATCATAACCTTTCTGCTCAACTAAACGACTGGTTGCACAAACAATCGGCGTTTTCGCAGGATCTTTAATTGATTTAGCAACATCCTCAAATTTATAAATATCAATTAGCGGAATAACTTTACGACGATACTCCTCATCCGAAGCAATTCTGGAAATCAATTTAATAAATTCTTTTTTGTTGTGTAACTTCTTATCTAATGAATTTTCATCAAATGTCGTAAAATCAGTATCACCGAAATAATTATTTACACGATCAATTTTATCCTTATTGGGTGAAATCAAATTCTTATCATAACCATTGACAATTCCAAAAAAATTGCGATGGTCTTTACGAATTTTCAAAATATCACGAAAATCAAAACCAAACCCCAGTTCTTTTGAAACTTCTTCCATATAGTTCTTAGATACCGTAACAACTCTATCTGCCAAATGGAAATTACAAGAAGCTTGATTATAACAATCATAAACAATCAATGTATTGGTAGCTCTCGGATTGCTGTTTTTAATGGCTTTAGCATTTTTAAACACCATAGTTGCCGCATCACCGTACAACGAATTAAGAATTTTTGATGTATTTTCATAATCCCAACCTTGGTATCCCAAATGATGAGCAATATGAATAATAGGTAAATTCTTAATCTTTTCAGCCAATGTCTTTTCCATCTTCTTATTTTCGACTTGAGCAATCGTAAAATACTTAAGAAGCCCTGAAAGCGCCCCGCTATGCCAATCATTGGCTATAAGCACATTCGGCTTACTGATTTCTTTAATTTCATCTTTATATAAGGATTCAATCAGCGTGTAAACAGCCTTAGAAAAGAAGGCAAACCGCTCAACTTCATTAATTCCGTGCTGATTCATGATATAACAACCGTCTTGTGCCGACGGATTATTCTTATGCGGATCAATATTAAAAAAACGATCACTGGAAAGAAAAATATAATCAGAAGCTTCGTGGTGAGCCATATAAACATCAACCTTATATTTATTTAAAGTTGATTTTTCTCCACAAAAACGTACATCTATCGTTTTAATTTTTTCTACCTTAACATCAACACGTTCCGCCCCGACATAAAGCTCATCCTTGAGTTCGGCCTTCTTCTTGCCGGTATTGCCCAAATACATAGGTGTAACCACCGTAATTTTATGTTTTTGAGAACCAAATTTTCGATTAAAAGCTTCCGGCAATTCAGAAGCAACCATTCCAAGGCCGCCCCATTTCATAAAAACCGCTGTTTCGGCAGAAATCATCCACGCATCAACTTTTTCAACCTCAGGCCAAAGCTTTTTGCCCAAACATTGCACTCTGGAGAGATTCTGTATTTCTAGAAGGTTAGAATTTGTTGTTACCGCATAATTAACGGAGAATTTCTTTTTATTAAAATTTTTTTCCAACATTAATGTCGGAATTGCGTTTTCGGCTGCCGCCACTTCTGCTTTCATATTTAGTCTTTCAACATAAAATAATTCAATCTTTTGCGATAAAATCAGCTCTATACAACAATAAGAGCCTATCCCTCTTGACTTGTCAAGCTTTAGTCACTAAATTCCTTGTATATATACACCTTGTCAGGAATTTTTAAAGAGAAAAAGCATGAAAAAGAACAACAAAACCGACACCGAATTTGAAAACGAAACAATCAAAGAAGAACCCTCGGATTCCATTCTCGAAGCAGACGCTGAAGAAAATGCAGAAAATCTTTCAGAAATAAACATTGAAGAACTTCAAGCCGAAAATCAAAAATTACGTGAAGATTATCTCAGAGCTTTTGCTGAAGCAGAAAACACCAAAAAACGTTGCGCTCAAGAAATTGAAAAAAACAATAAATACGCAATTTCTTCTTTCGCCAAAAATTTGCTCGGCGTTGCTGATAATTTGCAACGCGCTTTAGACGCAGTCAAAACAACTGAAAACAATGAGGCCTGCGAAGCTTTACGTCAAGGAGTTGAGTTAACACAAAACGAATTATACAAAGTTTTTGATAAATTCGGTATTCACAAAATGGAAATCATAGGTACTCATTTTGATCCCAACTTTCATCAGGTAATTCAAGAAGTACCAGATGCCGAAAAGGATGCCGGCACCATCATTGCCGAATTGCAAACCGGATATATGATCAACGATCGTATTTTGCGTGAAGCAATGGTTATTGTCACAAAAAAATAATATCAAAAACCCTCGTTCAAAAGATTCTTATCAATCTATACAATGAACTTATCTAAAAAAGCAGGATGTTACCAACCTGCTTTTTCAATATCTGCAAATAAGTGCGGATAACCTGCACAAATAATAAGATTCTCATCAGTTGTATAAAATTGCTTAGATAGAACGATTCGAAAGGCGGAAGTACCATAGCATATAAAAAGATATGCAAGGAAACTTCCGACCTGAACAAATCGCTTTAAATGAGCCGCTATACAGACTTTTTATTTCTTATAGGAAGCACGGGCAACATAGTGTGTATGCAACAGATGATGTGCTTTCTCACCGCCGGCATCTCCAAGATACTCTTTGTAAAGAGTCTTAACAGATTCATTTTGATGCGACAAACGATTTTTGGCATGTAAATCTTCGTTCATCAAACCGGCTGCTCGTTTACGACGAATATCATCGGTAATACCACGAGGTTTAGGCTGCCCCGGCATCATAACTCTGGGCTGTCCGCCACCGGATATACAACCACCACGACAAGCCATAACCTCAACAAAATGATACGGCATTTCTTCTCCGTTAGCTTTAGCAGCTCGAATACGATTGAGAATAGTATCAATATTGCCACAACCATGAGCAACCGCAATTTTAACCTTATTACCCTTTATATCAATTTCAGCCTCTTTGATACCATCCAATCCTTCAATCGCTTTAAAGTTAATATCTCCAAGCTCTTCTCCGGTAATATAGAAATACGCCGTACGTAACGCTGCTGTCATTACACCGCCGGTTACACCAAAAATAGTTCCGGCACCGGAATATTCACCCAACGGACTATCTGCCGTTTCTTCCGGTAAACTACGAAAATCAACTCCCGCCTGCTTAATCATTCGGCAAAGTTCACGTGTTGTTAAAGAAACATCAACATCCTGATATCCGGAACAACACATATCTTTATCGCGTTTAATTTCCCACTTTTTAGCTGTACAAGGCATAACTGAAACTACGCGAATCTTAGCGGGATTAATCGACATTTTTTCAGCATAATACGTTTTCGCCAACGCACCAACCATTGCTTGCGGAGATTTACAGGTTGAGAAATTATCAATCATGTCCTGATTCGTCTTTTCAAGCATATCAACCCAAGCCGGACAACAAGAAGTAAACATCGGCAAACTTTCCGGTTTTTTGGTAAAGCGATTAACAAATTCCGTTGCTTCTTCAATAATTGTCAAGTCTGCACCAAAGTTGGTATCAAATATGCGATTAAAACCAAGACGACGTAGAGCTGCATAAGTTTTTCCGGTCAGATTTTCACCAAAATCATAACCAAATTCTTCACCGATAGCCACACGTACTGCCGGAGCAATCTGCACAATAGTATAGGTTTCCGGATCTTGTAGCATTTCCCAAACTTTTTGCGTATCATCATATTCAACAATTGCACCGGTTGGGCAATGAGCCGAACATTGTCCGCATTTAATACACGGACTATCCGCCAAAGGAATACCTCCGGCAGCCGTAACTCTGGTCGCCAAACCGCGATTCAGATAACTCAAAGCCCATACATTTTGCTGATTCTGACAAACCTCAACACAACGACCGCATACAATACATTTAGATGGATCCAAAACAATTGCTTCTGTCGATTCGTCGCGTTCCAATTTTTTGTTCAGACTCGGCAAATGAGATGACGCAATACCAAAAGTATTAGCCATATCCTGCAACTCACAATGTCCTGAGCGAATACAAGTTAAGCATTCATTAGGGTGATTACTCAAAATAAGCTCAAGAACCGTGCGACGAACAGCAACAATCTCGGCATCTCCGGTAACAACCTCCATACCTTCTGCCACGGGTGTACAGCAAGAACGCAAAATTCTTCCGTTAACTTTAACAATACACAAACCACATCCGGCTGTCGGATCAACGTCAGGATGCTTGCACAATGTCGGAATATCAATATGCACCTTTCTAGCAGCTTCCAAAATACTGGTGCCTTCAGGAACTTCCACTTCAAAATTATCAATTTTCAACTTAACCATGTCTATTTCTCCTCTTTTGAAGCAGGGTTATTATCAACCAATTTATCCAGATATTCTTGCTCAAAAAACTTGAGAGTCGAAAGAACCGGATTCGGAGCCGTTTGTCCCAAACCGCACAACGAAGCTTTTTGCATAGCTGTCGCCACTCGCTTCAGGTCAGCCAGATCTTGTTTAGTACCTTTACCTTTATTAATTTTTTCAAGCAAAAGCAGCATTTGTTTTCCACCAATACGGCAAGGAGCACATTTTCCGCAAGATTCATCAACCGTAAAATCCAGATAAAAGTTAGCCAATCCTGCCATATCCTGCGTATCATCAATAACAATCATACCGCCGGAACCCATAATTGAACCAACCTTCTTGAGTTCTTCATAGCATACCGGCAAATCCAACTGATTAACGGGAATTACACCTCCGGAAGGACCACCGGTTTGCACTGCTTTAAGTTTTTTGCCATTAGGTACACCACCGCCAATTTCATTAACAATTTCATTAATAGTTGTCCCCATCGGAACTTCAATCAAACCGGAATGTTCAACCTGTCCTGTAAGAGCAAAAACCTTGGTTCCTTTTGATGTTTCGGTACCAAAAGATGCAAACCAATCAGCGCCTTTTAGAATAATCTTCGGAATATTACCGAGTGTTTCCACGTTATTAACACAAGAAGGCTTACCCCACAAACCTTTGTTTGTTGGATATGGAGGACGAGGACGTGGGGTACCGCGAGCGCCCTCAATTGAATGAATCAAAGCGGTTTCTTCACCACAAACAAAAGCTCCCGCACCAAGACGAATGTCAATATTAAAGCTAAAATCTGTACCCATAATATTATTACCGAGCAAACGATTTTTCTTACAAGCTTTAATCGCCTTTTCAAGACGTTCTACCGCCAACGGATATTCAGCACGGACATAGAACCAGCCTTCCGTAGCCCCAATAGCATAAGCGGCAATCATCATTCCCTCAATTACCGAATGCGGATCACCCTCCAAAATTGAACGATCCATGTAAGCACCCGGATCACCTTCATCACCATTACAAATGATAAACTTTTCATCAATTGTCGGAACTTTTGACGCAAATTCCCATTTCATACCGGTTGAAAAACCGCCACCGCCACGTCCACGCAATCCAGACTTTTTAATTTCGTCAACCACCTGAGCAGGAGTCATTGTTTTAAGCACTTTTTCCAAAGCTAAATAACCACCATGAGCCATATACTCAGTAATGTCCTCAGGATCCATATGTCCGGCATCTTTCAAAACAACTTTTTCCTGTTTAGTAAAGAAAGGCAATTCCAAAGACAAAATATGTTCTTGCAAAAATTGTGGCACATCAAAAACTTCACCATCACCAAGTCCCAGTGCCGGAATAACATGCTCTGTTACGATTAAGCGCGCAACTAACGGTTCGATTCGCTTATACAAAACATCCTTTTGCCCTTTTACTTCAACTCTCACCAACGGCCCTTGAGCGCACAATCCCATACAACCGGTAGCCACAACACGAACTTTATCTTCCACACCGTGATCAGCTATTGCTTTACGAATAATATCAATAATTTCATCACTGCCAGAAGATTTACAACCTGTTGAGTGACAGCAGTAAATGCTACATTGAAAACGCTCAAGATCATTAATCTTATTTTTAGCGATTTCGTGAATATCAAATCTTTTATCTAAATCTGTACCCGCCATTATTTCTACTCCTCGTCTTCGCTAAGTTTTTTGCGCCATTCGTCCAAAATGCCACGAACATCGGCAGGGGCCAAACGACCATAAGTTTTGCCGTTAACCACGCAAACCGGAGCCAATCCGCAACAACCGACACAACGCACACTTTGCAAATGGAACATACGATCAGGAGTACTTTCTCCCTCGCCGATTCCCAACTCTTTTTTAAACTCTTCAAGCACCTTGTCATTGCCTTTTAAATAACAAGCCGTACCTGTACAAACTGAGATAACGGCTTTTCCTGGAGCATCAAGCTTAAAAAAGTTATAAAAAGTCAAAACTTCATATATTCTGGCTAGCGGAATCCCCATTCCCACGGCAAGATCCATGGCATCTTCCCACGGAACAAAACCTTTAACACCCTGAATTTCGTGCAGAGCCATAATTAAAGAACCGCGCTTTTTGCGCCACTTAGCAGCAACTTGAGCGCCCAGAGAATTTTCACTCATTAACATCTCCTTTTTATTGCATTTGTCTATGGGATAATCATATCGACAAAAAATTTTTCATTCAAGCGGATTCGTTTTTCTCACACCTGATTTGTTCATTTTTCCGACAAATTATAAAAAAAGCCCTAATTTATACCAAAATTTTATATATTTTTTACAAAATACTAAAAAAAGATGTTTCTAAATCGTATAAAATGTTTATAATCGTCGGCATGAAAAAACTAAATTTATATATTACCAAACAAATCGTTGTCGGTTTTCTGCTTGTTGCTTTTTGCCTGATGTCAATCATCTGGCTCACTCAGTCGTTGCGTTTTATAGAACTGATTACGAACAAAGGCATCTCTTTGAGCATTTTTATAAAAATGACATCTTTGCTTATGCCGCGCATTTTTACGATTCTTGCGCCCATATCTTTGTTTGCGGCTGTTTTATTTGTTTATAATCGCATGTTATCAGATCGTGAACTTTCCGTAATGAAAGCTGCCGGAATTAGTCCTTGGGAAAACGCCAAACCAGCACTATTTATCGGAGTTATCATGTTTTTTTTCAATATCTATATCATGAATATCGGTATACCTGTGGCCGAAAACGCTTTTAAAGATTTAGAATGGCAAGTAAAAAACGACGTTTCGCAACTAATGTTTCGCGAAGGGGAATTTACGACTATTCAACCTAATTTAACTTTGTTTATCACCTCTCACGAACATAACGGCTCTGTTGGCGGTGTCTTGATTAACGACGATCGCGACCCGCAAACTCGCTCCACCATATCAGCCGAACTCGGGCGCATAGTTCATACCGAAAAAGGTCCGCGCATTATTCTTGTACACGGCAACAGACAAGAACTTAATCGCAAAACCAATCAATTCAGCTCGGTTTCATTTGATCGTTATTCTGTCGACTTTGGTGCTAAAGAAAGCAAAGCACGCAAAGCTGCCGGTGTTCGTGAAAAGACATTAAAAGAATTACTCAGTGCATTAAATAATAAATCTCTTTCTCCGGAAGATGCCAGACGTTGGTTTGTAGAAGGAAATAAACGATTCACCACACCTTTTCTCAATCTGGTTTATGCCCTTATTGCTTGTACCGGTTTACTCGTTGGCAACTTTAATCGCCGAGGACAAATAAAACTTATCTCATATTCAGTGGGAGGCATGGTACTCATTCAGGCTCTTGATCTTGCTTTGGGCAATATGGCCGCAAAAAAACTCTATTGGTTGATTTTAATGTATATCAACCTGATTACGCCATGTTTCATTTGCTTATGGATGTTGTTTTTTTACAGCCCGACTATTTTTCATAAGCGAAAACGCTATAATTCCGAGGAGCAATAATGAACAAAAAACTCCTCTGTACTATATTAAGCATTCCCTTTGTCTGCACAAATATTGCCCATGCTGACGAAAGTATTGTCACACCGGATACGCGTAAAGCTATCTCGGAAGCAACTGGCATAAAAAAAACTAAATGGTCGCCCAAAATTAATATGACCGATGTTATTTCCGCTCCGGAACAAAAATCAGAAACAGAACAAGAAGTTTATTTCGCGGCTGATGAAGTTGAAAATAACCAAGAACAAAATCTAATTACAGCATCTGGAAATGTCGAAATTATTCGCGGCAATCTCACATTATATGCCGATAAGGTCGTTTATAACCAAAAAGATGATATTGTCAGCGCTATTGGTAATGTTGTTTTGGTAGAAAAAGACGGTTCTGTTGTTTTTGCAGACTACTCCGAACTCAGCAACCACATGACCGAAGGAGAAATGAAAAATATCAAAGTCATTATGGCTGATTACAGCCGTATGGCCGCCAGCTCTTTTGAACGAATGGAAAAAGACAAAAAAGTTCTCCGCAATGCCGTATACACACCTTGTGATGTTTGTCGTAACACAGATCCTTTATGGCAGATAAAAGCCACTAAAGTAGTTCATGATGCTGAAAACAAAGATGTCAATTATCAAAACGCCTTTGTCGAAGTTAAAGGCGTGCCTGTTTTTTACACGCCATATTTATCACATCCCGATCCTACTGTTAAGCGTCGCTCCGGTTTCCTCTTTCCACGCATAATGTCAAATTCATACTTGGGAGGAGCCATTCAAGGACAATATTTTTGGAGTATAGATGACCAACAAGATGTGCTGTTTAATCCTATTATTACCACCGACAAAGGAATTGTTTACAGCGGAGCTTTCAACAAATATTCTTATAATGGTAACATATCTGTTTCAGGTTCTTTCCTTAAAGATGATGATGAAGATAAAAATCGCGGTAATATTTTTGCGTATGGTAGATATGAAATTAATGATTACTGGCTTGCTGATACCGATATTAATTACGCATCCGACAACAGCTATCTGAAAGACCTCAATTTACCTAAACGCGATGATACATGGCTAACCTCACGAGCAAGATTACAGGGTTTTGACAACCGCAATTATGCCGCTCTGGAAGCTTATTATTACAAAATACTAAGTTATGATTTGCGTTATGCCAATCGTCCCATGGTTTTACCATTTTTTAGTTATGAAAATTACAGCGATACTGACCGTTATGGAGCCTATGCCAAAACAAACCTAAGCTTTGCGTCCGTTACACACGAAGAAGACAATTCCAGCCATCGCGCCACCATGATTAATTCATGGAATTTGCCTTACACCAGCCCATATGGTGAAAAATATAAACTCACGGCTTCGCTGAAATCAGATTTTTATTATATTGACAACTATGTCTTTGATGATGACCAACCTTTTACCGGCACAGCTACTCGCATATTTCCTCAAGTTGGTTTAGAATGGCGATTGCCATTTATTCGTGCAACAGAAAGCTCCCGTCAAATTGTTGAACCGATTATTGTTGCTGCAATTGCCCCCAACCAAAGCAACAAACCGGAAAAAATTCCCAATGAAGACAGCCAAGATATAGAATTAAACGATACCAACATCCTCAATCTTGACCGTTATTCAGGATATGATCGCAATGACACCGGTAGTCGCATCAGCTACGGAATCAATTGGAGTTCCTATGGCAATATTTTAGGAAGAACATCGTTTTTATTGGCACAAAGCTACGAATTTGATAAGGATGAAAGCTTTGCTGCGGCCAGCGATCAAGAAGGATCTTTTACAGACTATGTAGGTCGCATTTACGCTTCTCCCAACGAATACTTTGATCTAAATTATCGTTTTAAACTTGATAAAAAAGATTACAGTGTTACATACAGCGAATTATCTTCCGGTATTGGTTCACCAATTTTGCGACTTTACTTGTCTTATATTTATTTTCAAGCTAATGAAACATCCTCCATTCAGGGTGAAGAAAGAAAAGAACTCTTTACCGAACTAAAAAGCCAATTAACCAAGAATTGGTCAGTAAGTGTCTATAATCGTCAAGATCTAGTAGAAAATGGCGGCTCGTTGGAATATGGTGGTTACCTTGCGTATGAAGATGAATGTACCAGATTAATTTTCAACCTTGAGAAAGACAATTCAAATGATCCGGAATATGAAGGAGATTTTGAATTTGGCTTCACATTCTTCCTCAAAACTCTTGGCGGAACCGGAACCAAGTAACACTGAAAGGATTTATTAATTATGAAAAAACTTCTCATTTTACTCGGACTATGTATAACCATAAACACCCCCGCACAGGCAACCGCTTTAAAAATTGCAGCTCTCGTTAATGGAGAAATTATCTCAACAGAAGATTTGCAAAGCCAGTTAAAATCATTCATGATGAATACTCAAATACCTATGAATGCTCAAACACGCGGAATGATAATGCAAAAAGTTCTCAATTCGGCAATTGATGAAAAACTTAAATTACAAGAAGCCGAAAAGAACGACATCACCATAACTGAAGATGAAATAAAAGCCCAGCTTCGCAATATAGAAAAGAAAAACAACATTCCTGTCGGGCAACTAACTGAAATCCTCAAAAACGCAGAAATCAATCCGCAAACCGTGCACGAACAAATAAAGTCAGACCTTGCTTGGCTCAGACTCATTCGTCAGAAATACTATATGGAAGGCACCCCTACACAAAAGGAAATCAACGCCGCCCTCAAAGAAGCTCAAGAAGATTTGAACACGCCAAAATTCTTGGTTTCAGAAATTTATATCAAAAAAGATAACGCCAAAAATCTTTCTGATTTGGTATATAATTTAAGAAACGATGAACGTTTTGAACTATATGCCATGCAATTTTCTGACAGTCCAAGCGCCGCTAATGGTGGAAATCTTGGATGGATCAACACCGGCAAACTCCCCTTCATACTAGAAAATCATCTTAAAAAAATGAAAACTGGAGATATTTCAGACCCAATTAAAGTCGGAAACGGTTATTATATTCTCAAATTAAACCAAACATTCAATCCGGCAACTGACAAACTGCAAATTCCGACATCAAAAGAAATAAAAGCTTTACTGGAAAATCAAAAAATGGAAGCTTTAAGCAAAAAATTACTTCAAGATTTGCGCCAAAAAGCTGTTATAGAAATTCGGAGTTAATATGTCGGAACTTTCTCAAATAATTTCCACTCTTCCTTCATTGCGACTAACTGTTGATGCTCACGGTCTTATGGCAAAAAAAGCTTTGGGTCAAAACTTTTTGTTAGATTCCAACATAACGGACAAAATCATTCGCTCGTCACTTGATGCGCAAAACAAAAAATCTTTTTCTGATGACCACGTATACGAAATAGGCCCTGGTCCCGGAGGTTTAACTCGTTCAATCCTAAAGGCAAATCCTCAAAAATTGACGGTTATTGAAATGGATGAACGTTGTATAAATATTATGGAGGAAATACGAGATAAAACAGGCAATGTTTTAGAAATCATCAATGATGATGCTCTTCGATTTGACTTCACTCAACAAGAAAAATATCCTAAACAGATTGTATCCAATCTCCCTTATAATATATCAGTACCTCTGCTTACCGGTTGGCTCAAAAATATAAAAGAGTATTCTGCTCTAACTTTAATGTTTCAAAAAGAAGTTGCCGATAGAATCACCGCTCAACTTCGTACCAAAGATTATGGGCGCATTTCGATTCTCGCTCAATTACAATGTAAAATTACTCGCTTATTTGACCTTAATCCTGAATGTTTTGTTCCCGCCCCCAAAATATGGTCAACAGTTTTATTGTTTGAGCCACAACCAAACCCTTTAACACTCACACAAATTAAAAAGCTTGAAAGTTTGACTACTCAGGCTTTTGCTCAACGTCGTAAGATGATTCGTCAGAGCCTAAAATCCATTTCCGATTTGGAACAAAAATGTGCTACCGTAGGCATTTCTTTAACATCTCGTCCTGAAGAAATCTCCCCGCAACAATTCTTAGAACTGTCTGCTCAAATTTAATTTTTGACAAAATACACAAAAAACAGCTTGATTTTAATATCAAACAATGTTACTTTTCTTGCAAATAACTAAGGCATAGAAATTATTGTTAATTAAAACCTTTATCAAATGAATACTAAAATCACCAGTAAAAAAGCTGCTCAGCAAGCTTTCGAAAGAGAATTCGCCACTTTGGCTTGTGCATTAAACCCAAGTAGTGTCTTCTATTCCGGTTACCAATTTGTCCGCCAAAAGATTCAGCTCAACGGTGGAGAACCATTCTTGGCCTACATTGCCCACGACAATCCTCAACAGAACACTATGGTTGTTCCTGTTGATCCTGAAAAGCATGGTAAGCCCGACATTGTAGACTTCAAAAGTGTACATGTCATCAAAGAAGTCAACTCCCCTGCTGAAGCCGTTACTGCGTTTGTGATGGAATTTGGATGCTTGGCCAGAATATTAAATCCGGCAAGTCCCGATTATATGGGATTCAGATTCAGGCAAAAAACAATCGCCGTTGACGGTGAAGAGTTTAAGGCTTTTATCGCCAACTCAGCTGACAAAAAGATTACTTTCGTAGTTCCTGTTGATGGAACAGTTCCAACAATTCATGACTACCATGAAGTAACTCTGGTCGAAAGAAAAAAGTAAAAAGTCCGAAGCGTACTTAACCATAAACAGCTTCAGAGAGCCTTTTCCGTTACAAACGGCCGGCTCTCTTTTTTTATATATATAAAACATTCTTATCCTAAAAAAAACAAAAACAATCATTATATATATTAGCCTAAAATACATTTAGGAATTTTTTGCAATGAATGAATTAAGTAAAGCGGTAATACTTGATGAAGACAAAATTTTACTCAAGCTATACCGACATTTTTTAGAAAATAAAGGTTACAATGTTTTCACTACCGATAATCCGTATAAATTGTTACTGTACGGTCGCGAAATCAAGCCAGAAGCTGTCTTTATGGATATAAATTTATCTCGTCGTAATAACTGGGAACTTCTAAAAAAAATCAACCACGAAAATTGGATGAAACACACCCCCGTTATAATAATGAGTCCAACACACCAACATATAGAAAAGAATATAACACAAATTGCCAACATAATCGACAAAGATGCAGCAATTGAAAAAATTATTGAGCTTTTAGAAACATACTGTCGAGGTGGACAAAATCATGATATTTTTATCCTTGCTGATTACACTCCGGAATTAGAAAAAGAACTTGCCATAATCAAAAAATGGCAACAAAGCTTTTTTATTGCTCACGATCTCAAAGGTTTTCGCAAGTATTTATCCAAAAACAAACCTCGCAAAATTGCCGTCAAATATTCTTCGGAACGTTTTGAAATGATAAAAAACGAACTTCCTCAAGAAAATATTTATCGTATTGATTCTATTTCTCAAATAAAAATTTAACCAAAACCATTAAATAAATTTTTATGTTTAAGAACTACAATTTCCCTATTGTTTAAGACAAAGGGATTATAAATGTCACTACTAAAAAATTTATTCAGCTCTTTTCATAGAAGCATCCACGCTACTTATAATTATATGTTGAAGTTATCCTCTTCACCACGTGCAATGATGTTTTTATTCATTGTTGCCTTTGCCGAAAGTTCTTTTTTCCCAATTCCTCCTGATATAATGATTATACCCATGATTTTGGCCACACCCGACAAAGCATGGCGCATTGCAGGATTAGCAACTATTGCCAGCGTCATCGGCGGCTGTTTTGGCTATGGAATAGGTATATTTTTGTTTGATCAAGTTGCCAAACCTTTACTCGCATTTTATGGCTACTTACATCAATTTGATATTTTCAAAGAATATTATCATCAATGGGGGGCTTGGATTGTCTTCGGTGCCGGTATTACACCATTCCCTTATAAAGTAATCACCATTGCCAGCGGTGTGGTCGGATTAAACCTGATAACATTCACCGTTGCCTCTATTATTGCCCGCGGTATGAGATTCTACCTGATTGCATGGCTATTAAAAAAATGGGGCGAACCAATGAAAGAATTTATCGAGAAAAACCTTGGCATTCTCTCTGTTTTATTTTTAATTTTGCTTATCGGTGGTTTTTTACTGATTAAATATATTTAGCGTTTATCTTTGCTATAACAAAAATCAAAAACCGGACAATCCTTACAATCCGGTTTTTGAGCCTTGCATATATACCGCCCAAACAATACCAACCAATGATTAAAATAACGTTTGTATTCATCCGGCAAAATCTTTTCCATATCAGCCTCAACACTCAATGGCGTGCGACCATCGCACATATCCAAACGTTCTGTTACTCGTAATACATGCGTATCTACCGCAATTGTCGGCTCATTCCACCACACATTTAGCAAAACATTCGCTGTTTTACGCCCAACACCGGCCAATGTTTCCAAAGCATCACGACTATGCGGCACTTCTCCATTATATTTATCAACCAACGTCTGGCTCATTGCAATAATACTTTTGGCCTTATTGTTATACAAACCGATTGTTTTAATATACTCTTTTAGTCCATCCAGCCCCAAAAGAAGCATTTTATGTGGATTATCCGCAATTTTAAACAATTCTTTGGTTGCTTTGTTAACTCCCTTATCAGTACTTTGCGCCGATAGAACAATTGCTACCAACAATGTGTAAGCATTGGTATATTCCAGCTCTGTCGGCGGATTAGCATCTTTTTTCTTAAAAACATCCAATATTTTTAAAGTTTCTTCAGGATTTCGCATTACGCTTTCACTCCTCCTGCTCCGGCAGCTTTAGGCGCATTTTCATCCAATGGCCAACGCGGACGAGGCTTAAAATCAAGATTATTATACATACCTTTAAGCGCTCTTTCCATTCCTGCCCACGCAATCATAACCCCGTTATCCGTACAAAATTTTATTGGCGGAGCCGAAAAAAACAAACCTTCTGTTTCTGCCAACTGTTTAAGTTTTTCGCGCAAATAACTGTTAGAAGCCACGCCTCCGGAAACGACCAAATCTTTACCTTGCGGATATTTCGTACGAAACAAAACAATTGCTTTTTTAAGCTTATACAACAAATGCTCTGTGGCCGCTTTTTGAAAACTGGCACAAATATCTGCAACATCTTGCTTACGTAAAATTGCATGCTCAATATTACCATCTGTTGAATACGATTCTATAATTTTACGCACGGCCGTCTTTAAACCTGAAAAAGACAAATTACAATCACCTGAACTTTGCAAAGGACGAGGCAAAACAAATCTGTTTTCATCTCCTAAATCAGCCATTTTTTCAATCATTGGTCCTCCCGGATACCCAAGATTGAGCATTTTTGCAACTTTATCAAAAGCTTCTCCGGCAGCATCATCAATTGTTGTGCCAAGGCGTTCAAACTCACCCACATTTTTTACAACCAATATTTGACAATGTCCTCCCGAAACCAACAGTAGTAAATACGGGTATTCTACATCGGAAGTCAGACGAGCCGCCAACGCATGACCTTCAAGATGATTTATGGCAATAAATGGTTTACCTAATGCCAAACTCAAAGATTTAGCGGCCATAACTCCAATAACCACACCTCCGATAAGACCTGGACCAGAAGCTGCCGCCACAGCATCAATATCTTGCGGCTTAATGCCGGCATTTTTAAAAGTTTCCTCCAAAATATCTTCAATGTGATCAAGATGTGCGCGAGCAGCAATCTCTGGTACCACACCCCCGTATGTCTTATGCTCAAGCTGAGTTAAAACACACTCACCCAAAATTTCACGTTTATCATTAACAATCGCTGCCGCCGTTTCATCACAGCTGCTCTCAATGCCTAAAACAATCATTTCAAAAAACCTTTCAACTGCATATGTCTTACTTCTTTATTGCAGTTTTTTGATTATTATATACACTATAAAAAGTTTAATGCCAAGAATTTACTTATGTAAGGAAATTAAAAATGGTTAAGCAAAAAGCAGAGCAAGCGATTATTGAAACAACATCAGAAAATATTACATCTCCCAAACAATCATCTATTTTTTCAAAACATATCCTGTCAATTATATTACTGGCAATCCTTTTTGCTGGTGGTTACGCTTTTTGGAAAAAACCACAATTAACGAACAAGATTCGCAATTGGCTGACATTTACTGAACAAGCCGATCCTTATGCTACACGCTTTAACGACCTGCAAAATAAACTTGCCGATCTACAAAACCAACTTAACCAAACAAATTATAAATTGGATAATTCCGGTTTTGTCGAAATTAAAGAACAGATTCGCACGCTCGAAAAAATGAATCTTAATATGATAGATTCCAAAGCTGATGTTGCAGCTGTTTTAGGAGTCATCACTCGTATGGATGCTGCCGAACAAAAAATAAACAACCTCAGCGAAATAACCGATACCAGCGCTCTGATATTAACCGCAACATTACTCGTTAAAGATGCAGCCGATCGCGGACAAACTTTTGAATATGAAGCAGAAGTCTTAAGCCAAATTACTGCTGATTCAGCTCAAGCTTCTGCTCAGGCACAAAAGATTCGCTCTTTTGCTACAAGTGGTCTTCCTTCAGATTTATCGTTATCATTGCAATTTGAGCGTATTTATAACAAACTTCTCCACAATCGTGACACAGAACAAGACCAAAACCAAACATGGAAAGAACGTATCAATAATAAATT
>JAFTLF010000005.1 GCA_017452885.1 Alphaproteobacteria bacterium | reverse complement strand
GGCATTCGGATATTGTGTCGGTAAATCCTAGGGAAGCGCAGGTAATTTCATCTACGCAATAAGCCTTTGTTGCATCAAAGGGGCAGTAGAGAATAGTTTTACCGGCACAATCGGCAACAGATTTTGTATAGCCGAGTTGAGGACAGGAAGGAGCTGTTGCACAGGTCTGTGCGTAAGCCCCAACGCTCCAAGCCGAGAGAACGGCTGAGCATAAAAAAAGTTTCAATTTCATGTTTTCGACGCCTTTATAATAAGAGTATTATACAATTATTATTGTCGAATATTTTGCGTTATATGTCAATGATAAATTAAAAATGTCGTTGTTCTGAAATTGTTATTTGCGCTTTTGTTTGAAAAAATCTTTAAGAATTTGAGCGCATTCTTTTTCCAATAAACCAGAATAAACATTGGGGCGATGATGACAAGTAGGTTGCTCAAAAAAACGCACACCGCTGACAACGGCTCCGCCTTTGGGGTCTGTGGCACCAAAATATAAATTTTCTATTCTGGCAAATGATATGGCCGCGGCACACATAGTGCAAGGTTCTAAAGTGACATACATATCAAGGCCTCGTAAACGATTTTGACCAAGTTTTTGGCAAGCACTACGAATGGCGGTAATTTCTGCATGAGCAGTGGCATCTTCAACATGTTGGCTCAGATTATATGTTTCGGCAATAATCTCGTCATTATCAGGATTGACGATGATACAACCGATTGGCACTTCGTCTTGACTTTGGGCTTGAGTGGCTAATTCTAACGCGCGTTGCATATAGCGGATATTTTTCATGATATACCTTTTTTGTTGTAATTTAGTTTGATTATGCTAGAACTCAAAAGAAAAGGAAAGCAAAAAATGAGTGAAAGAATAGCAAAATTTATGGCTCGTTCGGGGGTTTGTTCACGTCGTCAGGCAGAAGAATTTATTCGCCAGAAGCGAGTTACCGTTAATGGTGAAGTGGTAGAATCGCCGGCTTTTAATGTTAATGGCGATGAAAAAATTTTATTTGACGGTGAAAAGCTTCCGCAAAAAGAACAGACTCGTATGTGGCTTTATTACAAGCCTGTCGGATTGGTGACATCTCATCGGGATGAAAAAGATCGTCCGACCGTATTTGATAATTTGCCTAATAATATGCCGCGAGTTATTTCTATCGGACGTTTGGATCTTAATTCTGAAGGTTTGCTTTTGTTGACCAATAATGGGGAATTATCTCGTAAACTTGAGCTGCCGTCTAATGCTTGGGTGCGACGTTATAAAGTTCGAGTGCATGGTTTTGTTGATGTGGATAAGTTAAAATCGTTGCAAAAAGGAACTGTTATTGACGGGGTAACGTATGGTTCGGTTAAGGTTGATATTGAGAGTACGCAAGGTACAAATACGTGGCTTTTGGTGACACTAACCGAGGGAAAAAATCGCGAAATACGAAAAGTTATGAAATCTGTCGGTTTGGAAGTTTCGCGTCTTATTCGTCTGTCGTATGGTCCTTTTCAGTTGGGAAATCTTAAAAAGGGGGAAGTTAGGGAAGTTTCTGCCAAAGTTTTGCATGAGCAATTGGGAGCAAAGTTTGAACTATGAAGATTAGTGGTGGAAAATATCGAGGTAAAAAATTGTTTTCTCCGCAATCTGAAGAGGTGCGTCCGACATCCGATAGGATGAGAGAAGCCGTGTTTAATATCTTACGTTCCAGATTAGGATTTAATTTTAGTAATAAAGTTTTTTTTGATGTGTTTGCCGGTTCCGGAGCGATGGGATTGGAGGCTTTGTCACAAGGATTTAATCAGGTTTTCTTTTTTGATAAAGATACGACCACTTTGCAAAAGAATGCAAAGTTGTTTGCCGGAGAAGAAGCACATATTCACGTTATATCCGGTAATGTTTTGCAATTACGTTTGGTTGATATGCGCGCAGATGTGTTATTTATGGATGCTCCTTATAATAAGGGATTGACTGAGGATATGTTGCAAAAATTTGCATTGGAAGCTTTTTTGAATGATGGCGCATTGTGTTTAATTGAGGTTGAAAAAAACGAAAAATGTATTTTGCCGTCATCGTTTGAATTGCTGGATGAACGGCGTTATGGTTTGGCAAAACTGATTATTGCTAAATTTACGGCTTGATTGTTTTTACGGTTACATTTTCGATTGCCAATTTATTGTCTTGGTAACTTATTGGGGTTGTCAAGGTGAGATATTTGTCGTCTTTATGGAGTTTAAATGCCTTGGCATTGAGCAAGATATTAGCGACAAATACACCTTTGCGATCAAGGAATCCGTTCTTTTGCGAATCGGTAAGTAATTCGATTAAAGCTTTGGATGATGTGTTGAGGTTAATACGAGGGTGTAGTTGCTCATTAAAATTGATAGAACCTCGACCGACCAATGTGAGCGGATTCCAGTTAATCACGAGTTTTTGGATGTCTGCAAATCCTCCATTTTGTAACCAGTTTTCTAAACCTGTATGTAATGAATCGTTGATTGAAATTGAACCCATAACATTAGTTTTGATGTATATCCGCTGAATTTTGGATGAAAGAGGATATTTTAACAATCCGTTTAATTCAATATCACGGATTTCGATGTGGATTTCCAGGCTGGGCATTATCAGAGCTTCTTGTTGCATAGAGTGAAGACTGCGGATGTCAAAGGATATTTTTTTGATTTTGGCAAAATCTTTGATGTCAATTGAGCGCATATGGAAATGTATGGTATCAAAATTGCCTTGTTGATTAGCAGAGATTTTTAATCCGGCATTGGCAGAAAGTAGTGTTGTTTTTTGACCATAAGAGAAAGATATGGGAGTATCAAAACTCAGATTTAGTTTTTGAGAGCTAAAAATTTCCGGTCTTCCGGTGACCGTGGCAATGTTAATTTTCCATAGTTCGCGGCCTTGAAGATTATATATTTGCAAATTATCAATTTTGACCAAAGGATAAAAGAAAATATTATTAAACTCAATATTGTCATAGGCTAAATCAAGTTGAAACTCGTTAAGATGTTTTTCAAGTTTTAATAATTCTGTTTTGAAGCTGTGTATCATTGTGTTGCGAATCATTGTTACGGCAATGAAGCAAAACATTAAAACAAATGAAAATAAAAATGAAAAAATGAGCAATCTGTTATCGTAGCTCCAAAACTTTGTTTGGTTCCAGCGGTTTGTAAAGCTACTCAACAAATTTTGCAATTTATCTTTCATTGGCTAGTCCTGTTTGGCAAGTTTGTTTGCAACATAAGGATAGTTTTTGATTGTTTCTTCATTAAGTTCAGCACATTTACTTTCGATACGATTTTGTAATTCGCTCATGAATTGTTTTTTATCTAGACCGGGTTGAATAGGGGACATAAATTCGAAAATTACTTTTCCGGGATAGCGCATAAAAGAGCTTTTACCCCAGAAAAAACCAGTGTTAGAAGCAATGGGAACAACGGGTAAATTGAGGTGTTGATAAAGCAATGCAACTCCCGGTTTATAAACAGGAACATCTCCAGGACGACGACGAGTGCCTTCGGGAAAAATTATAATCGGGCGTTTTTTTTCAACCCTATCTTGGGCATGGCGTAGCATTTGTTTCATAGCAGCTGAACCAGCAGAACGGTCAACCGGAATCATTCCATAGAAATATTGTGCCCAACCAAAAATAGGAATATAGGTCAATTCTTTTTTGAGGATAAATGCTGCTTTACGAATATAGTTTGTAAGAACATATGTTTCCATGGCGGATTCATGCTTGCCGGCATAAATTACGCCTTCTTGGCTGATATGTTCGGCACCGCGTATTTCTATTTTTATACCGGCAATATATTTAAGACTCCAAACCATAAATGGTATGAATACATAATTCCATACTTTAATGGTAGCTCGTGGTGAGAAAACGCCAATCAGCGAATTAACACAACAACCAGCGAATAAAGTGGTGTAACCGACAATATTGAAAAGCAGGGAGCGTATAAACAACATAGTTGACCTCACAGTAAAAATTTTGTTCTTATGTAAACATATAAAAATTTATTATATTCTGAAAAAATAAGCGAGAAAGTATGCCAAGTCGTCCACCATTTTTTTGATACGTGTTCCGAATAAACCGGATGAGGGATGATAATAAGATCTGGGTTTTGGGCGCGAAACTCAATAACACTACGCTCAACATGATAATTTGAGGTTACCAATCGGATAGAATGAATATGGTTTTTTTTGAGCCATGCTGTTGTTTCTGTAGCGTTTCCGATAGTGTCGCGAGCTTGTTGACCGATAGTGATTTTGTGATGAGGAAGATTACTTAAGTTTTGGCGATGAGCAATATTGGCTAAAGAAACATTGCGGCTGACACCGGAAATAAACAATTTATCTGCCAGACCGAAATTGAGAAACTTGATGGCTTCGGCAATGCGGTGGCGACCACCGGTTAAAGCTATTATAGCTTCTGTGCGAGTGTGTGTATCGGGTTGATAATTATTAATGCGCTGAGCAAAACAAATAAATCCGCTTAGCCAAGAAATGATAATGATGAGGCTCGTAATAATGGCAATTTTTTTTATCATAGCATCTTCTTTAGTGTACGTTTAACTGTGTGATAAGCTGTATACATGGCAATAAACATTGAGAAAAGAGGTAAAGAAAAAATTATTCCCCAGTCACTAAATCCGAGAGATGCTTCGCTGATAATGCCTCCTTCAATTTGTGTTGCTAAAGAGCCTATAAAGAAAATAGCGGGAATAGCAAACAATAATCCTAAAATTCCACCACAGAATCCCAAAAAAGCCATGCGTTTACCGTATTGTTGAGCAACATAAGTATCTTTAGCACCCATAGTGTGCAAAATTTCAATGATGTTGCGATGAAGACCAAGACTCATGCGCGTAGTGTAGAATATGGCTCCGGATGTGATGGCGATAACCAACAATAATACAGTCATGGCAATAAGTTTTAATCCGTCGGCAAAGTCAATTAGTTTGCTGAGCCATAATTTATGATTATCAAGAGATGCTTGCGGAGATGCGATACTTAACTTTTGTGCTAATTCCACAAAGTTAAGGTCGGCATCGGGTGCCAATTTAACATCTATAATTCTGGGAATGGGAAGATTACTTATGTTTACCCCATCGCCAAGCCAAGGTTGAATCAGATTTTTGAGTTGGTTATCATTTAAAGGGGTGACTTTAATAATTCCGTCGACATTTTGCAAAAATTCGATAGCTTTTTCTTGATAAGCAAGCGTTTGTGCGGTTGCTTTTTCTTTATTGATGTCATTAACCGGCATAATCTGAACGGTTAATGAGCCGAGAATGCTTTGATTCCAGTTGTAAAGCATTGTATTGATAGAAAGAACTCCGGACAATGTAATCGCAAAGATAAAAACAGCAATTGAGATAATAATTTGCAGGAATAATCCTGTACTATCTCCATTGAGAGGAAGTTCTTGTTTGCGACTGATATATTGCGTCTTAAGCATCGGCCAGCCCTCTCAATATAGTTGAACCGGCAGGATTGATTATTTGCAGGCTACGGTTTTGTAAATGTAAACGCGGATAACAAAAATCATTAATCAGTTTTTCGCTGTGGGTGGCGATAACGACAGTGGTGCCTAGTTTGTTGAGTTCTACAAAAAGTTTCATCAGTTTGGTAGCAATAAAATTATCTACGTTTCCGGTAGGTTCATCTGCTAATAATAATTCCGGACGATTGATAACGGCACGAGCAATAGCAATACGTTGTTTTTCACCGCCGGAAAGAGTATCGGGAGAATCTTGCATATGAGCATCAAGCTCAACCCATTTGAGTAATTCGCTGACACGCTTGCGGATTTCACGTTCGTTCATGCCACATACGCGCAAAGGCAATGCAACATTATCAAATGCGCTAAGGTGATTAATCAGGCGAAAATCTTGAAAAACAACACCAATGCGTCGACGTAATGAAGCGAGTTCATCACGGTTGGTGAAATTAAGGTTTCTACCGAATACACTCATATTACCACGACTGGGCTTTTGAGCCAAATACATCATGCTTAAGAGTGATGTTTTGCCGGCACCGCTTTTGCCGGTTAGAAAATGAAAAGAACCTTTTTTTAGGCTGAGTTTGATGTCGCTAAGAACTTCCGGTCCTTGATCGTAACGAATCCCGACGTTTTGCATTTCGATGATGTTATTATCTTCGCCCACAGAATCTCTCCTTGTTCAAACAATATTCAAAATATAGCAATTATTTTTTTAATAAAGTATTTTTTTGCTTTGATTAAACACTTTTTCATTTTATATTACCTTTCAGGAAAGGTATGAAATGTTAATTTATTGTCCGAAATGTAAACAAGGTTATGAACTGAAGAAAGATATGATCCCTGAAGAGGGACGTAAGCTACGTTGCAGTAGTTGTGGTGAAATCTTTAAATTTGATCGCAATGGAGAAACTGCTGTTGTGGAAGAACCGGTTTTTCACGCATCGGTAACTGAAATTCAAAATGAAAGTGAAAATCTTGCGGTTGATGTTGAGGAAACAGAGGTTGTTGACGATAATATAAAAGAACAAACGGTAATTTCGGAAAATCAGAATAACAGTGCAGAAGTATCGGAAAATACTGAAGAAACAGCAGTAGAAAATGTTGATGAACCTGTTGATATTAATGATATTTTTAAGCGTTTATCAGAGCAAACCGAAAATTTATTTGAAAAAGAAAAAAAATTGCTTCTGCGGGAGCGTTTATGGCTTAAGTTCAAGACCTTGACCGGTTGGAATTTGCGCTTAAAAATCAAATATGTTATAGTTTTTTTGGTGATGATTGTGGTTGTTTCGCTTTATAACAATCGTTATGATATTGCTCGCAAATTTCCGTGGACAGCATCGGTATATGGATTGTTTGGTATTGAATCACAAATTCTTGGAGAAGGACTCGAATTTCAAAATATTGACTGGGTTTATTATGATGATGGAGATGCTCCTCGTCTTGAAATTAAAGGATTTATTAATAACAAGACGCGGAGAAATATTAAAATTCCAATAGTGCATGTTGAAATGTTGGATGAAAATACCAATTTGCTCAAAAGTCAAAATCAGCAGCTCAAGCAAGAGATATTAAGGGCTAAAGGGCGTTTGCCGCTCAATATCGTTGTTACTCAACCTTCTCCGACGACTAAATATGTTTTTCTTACTTTTGTAAAAAATGATTAACTAACTTTAGTTTTGGCGATTTAAGATAAAGTAAGCTAATTCTTGTAAATTTGTGGCGAGAGAACCAAATATTTGAAGCGCGTTGACTGCTTCTTCAATAAGATTGCGGGCAATTAGTTTGGCTTGTTTTAGCCCGTATAAACTGACAAAGGTCAATTTGCCTTGGAGCGCATCTTTACCTATGGTTTTTCCCATAAGTTCGGGAGTGCCTTCAACATCAAGAATATCATCAACAATTTGAAAAGCTATGCCGATTTTGCGAGAATAAGATATTAAGGCATTGCGTTTGTTTTCATCTGCTTGACCGAGAACGGCTCCTGCTTCACAAGCAAAACGTAAAAGGCGACCGGTTTTCATTTCTTCAATGTGTTTTACAACATATTCAGGATCTTGATAATTATTGATATTCTGTGCCCAGAGATCTACAGTTTGTCCGGCAACCATACCGGTGAAAGCTCCTGCGGCATCAGCCAGCAAATTGCATAGCTGGCATTTGATTTCAGCATTAAAAGGATTGCGATTGCCGCTTAGTAATTCAAATGCGTAAGTTAATAGACCATCTCCGGCTAAAATAGCAGTAGCCTCGTCAAATTGTTTATGACAAGTCGGTTTGCCTCGGCGCAAATCGTCATTATCCATTGAGGGGAGATCATCATGAATCAGCGAATAAGTGTGCAAGCATTCAAGAGCTACGGCGGTGATAAAACTTTGCTCAGAAGAGATTCCGAATAGTGATGCTGTTTCGGTAACAAGATACGGGCGTAGACGTTTACCGCCGTTGCTTAATGAATAAAACATTGCTTCCACAACACGTTTTTCGGCTCCTATGGGAAGAGTGAAAAGCTCGGGAAGCCGTTGATTGAAATTTTGACTAAATGCAATCAGTTGAGAAGAAAAACTATTCATTATTATCTCCTGTTATCAGGCTTCAGGTATAGTAAATTCGGAAGTTGAAACAGAACCTTGAGGAGAAATTTCAATTTTTTCAATTTTTAGCTGAGCATTTTGTAATTTATTTTCGCATAGCTGCTTGAGAGTGACGGCTTTTTCATAAGCGTTAACGGCATCATCAAGTTTGATGCGTCCGCTTTCCAGTTCGCGCACAATATTTTCCAGTTGAGCGAGAGCTTCTTCAAAACTAAGGTCTTTGATTTCATTAATATCCATAAAAAATACTCCTGCAAATGTTGTCGTCAGTTTAGCATACAAAAATAAGATAGCAATACAAAATAATTAGAAAATAATACTATACAGACCCTAGATATTATCATTTTTGATAATAGATATTAGTAATGAATTGTTGTGGTTAGGAGGGTAAAGGCTGATGAAAAGCTTATATATTGAAAAAAATGCTCGAATATTGAAGGCGATGGGAAATGAAAAACGTTTGGATATATTGTACAATTTATTGGAGGGTGAATTAAATGTCGGGGAGCTTGAAAAATTAGTTAAGCTTAGTCAGTCGGCGTTATCGCAACATTTGGCTGTTTTACGAGCAGAAGATATTGTAAAAACTCGTCGTGAGGCGCAAACGATTTATTATTCCATTAAAAATCCTCAGGTGTTAAAAATTTTGGATTTATTGAATAGCTTTTATAAAGTTTAAAAATCAATGTTTTCAAAAATAATGTCTTGAGAAACCGGATTGTAATGTATTGCAAGTTTTCCGGCGCGAAGAGCCTCAGCCTGTTTGCCAAAAATTTCATAACGCCAACCAGATAAAATGGTATTATTTTCATTTGGGGTTATACAGAATTTTCGAAGATCGTCATCACTAGCCAATAAACGAGAAACAATGCCATGTTCTTGGCTGATTATTTTGAGAAGCATTTTTAATAATTCAAAAAGCGAATTGTTTTTATCTTGCCAATCTTTTGGTTGGGGAAGAGAAACATAATCTTTGGGGTCAATTTGAGTGAAATGATTGATAACCTCAATGATTTCACTACCAAGCCGCCCTTCAGCAATATCACGACGAAGATTTCGAATTTGTAACAAATCTTCTTTGGTTTGCGGGCAAACAGCACAAATTGCCAGTAGCGCATCATCTTTGATGAAAGAATGACGAGGGGTGTTTTTGCGTTGAGAGCGAGCTTCTCGCCAAGCGGCAAGTTCACGAAGAAGGGTTAAGAATTTTGCATTATGCGAACGATGCTTTATTTTTAGCCAAGCTTCATCAGGGGCTGTTTCGTAATTTTTCGGATTGGATAAAAAGTTCATTTCATCTTTTATCCATTCTGTTCGATTAAGTGTTTCTAATTTATTGCGAAGAAATTCATAAACATGAACAAGGTGAGTGACATCGGCGAGCGCATATTCCAATTGCGCCGGATTGAGCGGTCGTTTGCTCCAGTCAGACAGGCGATTGGATTTATCCAGTTTTATGTGTAAAATATGACTTACTAAGTTTTCATAGCTGATTGCTTCACCAAATCCGGTTGCCATTCCGGCGATTTGAGTGTCAAAAATAGGAAAGGGAAGTTGGTGAGAAAGATTATAAATAATTTCAATATCTTGGCGACCGGAATGAAAAACTTTAATGACATCCGGATTTGTCATAAGATTGAAAAAAGGTTGTAAATTAATATCGGGAGCCAGCGGATCAATTATAGAACAATGAGAAAGCGAACCAATTTGAATGAGGCAAAGTTTAGCATAGTAGGTATGTTCACGAAGAAACTCTAAATCGACAGTAATAAATGGTTGCTGAGCCATTTGTTTACAAAAATTTTCCAGTTCGCAGGTGGTCTCGATAATATTCATTATTTTTTCTTCTTCTTAGGCATTATTGTTGTTGAGTACAGTTTAATGTCTGATGTTTAAAATTTTTTTAATGATTTTTTTTCAAAAGTATAAAAAAAGGCTTGATTTTGATAAAGTATATGTTTAATACATTGTTCACATTTATTACAATTAAGATATACATATTTAATTTGAACTTAATTTATTAATCAATATACGTTATCAAGAAGGTGGCAGAGCTTGATGATATGAAGGTATGCCGTTTTTTTATTAACTTAATTCTCTATTTTTATGCAGAAAAAACCCAACAATCGTCTGTATGCAATTGTAGATGCATCAGGCTCTTCCAAGGAAGAACTCAAAGCTGTGCTGGCTCCGTTTGCGCCACAGTATCGTGAAGGAAAAACGCTGACTATCGGCGGTGTGCAGGATGTCCTTTTTGTGGAATTACGTAAAAGAGAAAGCCCGGTATTTGAGATTATGAAAAGTCAAGCTCAACGCTGGAGTTTGTATCCTTTTTATGTTGTTGAAGAAAACAAAGGGTATTATCCGAAGGGCGATAAGTATGGAAGCGCGTATGAATATTTTATCGTGGATGCTGCGATAATGGATGTTCCTGCGCCGCAAGAAGGTTTGGAATCTTGGATTGAGAAAGTTCGTGCCAAGGCCAAAGAGATTTATCGTAATGATAGTGTATTCCTTAAGTTCCATGTGTATGAACGTAAGGAAAACGGAACTCTTCATGTCCTTTGCTGTAACACGGAAAATACTAATCGTCATGGTTCTGGTGAAGTTGTGCTTGGCGAGGAAGGATGGAAAGATGCTGTTTGCAAAATAGCTACTAGTTTGGCTATTCCCGTCGAATTTCGCAAAGTTCGCTACAAGAATCTGTAACGAAGTGTATGTTGAAAAAAAGAGTCTGCTTAATTGCGGACTCTTTTTTGTGTTTAGATTGTGTAAAAATGGTTGCTTTTACGGGTTTTTGGAGCTAAACCTTAATGGTTAAAACAATTAATTCAGAGGTCAATTATGCAAACATACAGAACACACACTTGTGGCGAGTTACGTGCTTCGGATGTTAATAAGGAAGTTAAGCTTGCCGGTTGGATACATCGCAAACGCAATTTAGGTAATTTGTGCTTTGTCGATTTGCGAGATCATTACGGAATTACGCAATGTGTGGTTGATAGTGATTCTGATTTGTTTGCAAAAATTGAAGTTTTGCGTCCCGAATCGGTTATTGGTATAAAAGGGACAGTTGTAATGCGTGAAAGCATTAATAAAAATATGCCGACCGGAGATATTGAAATCAAAATGTCTAAGCTTGAGGTGCATTCAGAAGCTGAAGTGTTGCCGTTTCAGGTGGCTGTTGAAGATGATGCTCCTGAGGAAATTCGTCTTAAATATCGTTTTTTGGATTTGCGCAAAGACCGGATTCATAAAAATATTTTATTGCGTTCGGCAGTAATTGCTCGTACGCGAGAGATGATGTTGCAACTTGGTTTTACGGAGTTTCAAACTCCTATTTTGACAGCATCTTCTCCGGAAGGAGCGCGTGATTTTTTGGTTCCATCACGATTAAATCCTGGAAAATTTTATGCCTTGCCACAGGCTCCGCAACAATTTAAGCAACTGTTGATGGTTTCCGGTTTTGATAAATATTTTCAAATTGCTCCTTGTTTTCGTGATGAGGATCCGCGTGCAGATCGTTCTCCCGGTGAATTTTATCAAATGGATATGGAAATGAGTTTTGTTACTCAAGATGAAGTTTTTGATGTAATTGAAAAAACACTGGGCAAAATATTTATTGAATTTGGTAACGGTAAAACATCTGATACTGCACCGTTTATTCGTATTCCGTTTCGTGAGGCAATGCAAAAATACGGTTCGGACAAGCCTGATTTGCGCAATCCGTTGATATTGCAAGAGGCGACAGGTTTGTTTGGTGACAGCGGTTTTGGCGTTTATGATACTTTGGTGAATGACGGAAAAGCGGTTAAAGGTATGTTAGTAAAAGGGATTGCCGATAAACCTCGTTCATTTTTTGATAAACTTGATGGCTACGCTAAAGAAGAAGGCATGGGCGGTGTGGCTTATATCGCGTTTGCCGCAGGCGGTACCAAAGGTATTTCTCGAATGATGAATGACGTTAAAATTGCCGAAATAAAATCAGCATTTAATGCTCAAGATGGTGATGCAATTTTATTTGTAATCGGCAAAGGAATGAAGTTTGACAAATTTAGCGGTCGTTTGCGTAATAAAGTTGGTGAAGAACTCGGGCTTATTGATAAAAATTCTTTCAAAATGTGCTGGATTGTTGATTTTCCGTTTTATGAAGAAAATGATGAAACCGGTGAAGTTGAATTTTCGCATAATCCTTTTTCAATGCCGCAAGGCGGAATGGATGCTTTGCTTAATAAAAAGCCATTGGATATTTTGGCATATCAATACGATTTCGTTTGTAATGGTGTAGAACTTTTGTCAGGAGGTGTTCGCAATCACTCTCCAGAGATTATGTATAAAGCTTTTGAGCTTGCTGGTTATGGTCCGGAAGTTGTTAATAATAAGTTTGGCGGTATGATAAACGCATTTAAGTTTGGCGCTCCGCCGCACGCAGGTTCTGCGTGGGGAATTGACCGTACGATTATGTTGTTATTGGATGAGGAAGTTATTCGTGATGTTATTGCATTTCCTCTTAATGGCAAGGCGCAGGATTTGTTGATGCAGGCTCCAAACGAAGCAACAGAAAAACAGCTTAAAGAGCTTCATATCAAAATTGATAAGCAATAAAATATTTTGATAATACAATTAAGATAAACCCCGTTTATGCAAACGGGGTTTATGGTTTTATATCTGGTGTGCAGCTTTGCTACTGGTAGAAATATTGAACTTGGGAAGTCGCGCGTGATGATGAGTGTTGGATTGGGGGTACCAGATAATTTGGTTATTTTGTTTATCCCAAGTAGTGCCAATCATACCGCTTTCGGATAAGGACATCATTTTGTTGAATAGAGCCGGAACGTTTTTGTGTACATCGCTACCCAAAGAAAGACGATAAGCCTTTTTTTCTTCAAGAGGTTGAATTTTTTTGTTGTCGAGATGTTTTTGCAAATAAATTACTTTGGCATTGTCCTCCGGATCATAACCGACTTTGGTTATTCTCATACCGTATTGGATAGCGTTTACCCAACTGGCAGGATTATCTGCTGCGATTTGGGTTATGGCTATTTTGCGTCCGTGTTGTGCGGCAACTTCTTCACGAATACGCAACATTTGTTTCATCAAACCGCGCCCCCTGTATTCGGGATCAACCAAAACAGCTTTGAAAACGGCAAGTTCAGAATTTTTGTATTCAGCAGCATATTCAGGAATTTCTCGTGTATCGTCGTCGTTGGGTAGAGATAAAATTGATTGTGAAACTAAGCGTTCTCCATCATAAAGGCCAAATACATACATGTGGTTACTTTTTAGCGCATTGCTGAAGTCATCAATGGTGCGATGTAGAATGAAATGTTGTTCATCCGGTTTGAAGCCGGCAATGATTTTGTCTTGTAAGTCAAGCAAGCTACGCAAATCGGTAGTATTCATTTCAAGTTTTTTGAGCATGAGTTCTGATTGTTGGATTGTCATTTTGTTTTTCTTTCAATAAAAAAGGATTTGAAGAAGCTTCAAATCCTGCGGATTAAAATGTTTGATTTTAGGGTTGCATCAATCATCGTCGCAGGAATGTGCTACGTCTAAGTCCTCGGAAAGAAATGTATAGAATACTTTTAAACAACTTCGTTCTCTTTCTTAATTTTTCCTGCTCGAGGATAGGTGGAAATAAATCTGTTGTCAAACAAAAAGTTTAATCTTATAAATATTTAAGTAAAATAAGAGAGAGGGGTATATGTCGGAAGTTTTAGATTTATGTGTATCTTTGGTGCGTGCCGGAGGTGTTGGGGTGGACGTTGCCAAAGTTGTTGACAATATGAAAGATTTTTTAGATAGAAAAGGTTTTAAAACCGAGATTATTCTTTGTGCCGCAGAAGGTAGCTCTGTAATGCCGGCACTCTATGCAACAATCGGTAGCGGAGAAAAGCATTTGTTGTTTAACGGGCATTTGGATGTTGTGCCAGCAGGAGATGAAAGCTTATGGGACAATCCTCCTTTTGCCGCACAGATTGAAAATGGCGTTTTTTGTGGGCGAGGTATTGCTGACATGAAAGGTGGTGTGGCGGCATTTGCCGTTGCTGTTGCTGAATTGGCAGAAGCAGGAAATCTAAATGGACGTGTCAGCTTGTTGTTGTCGACAGATGAGGAAGAACCGATTGTTAATACAACGGAAAAGGCTTTGCAGATTTTATCTGCTCGAGGTGAACAATTTGATTTTGCGTTGGTTGGAGAGCCGTCTAATCCTAATTTTTTGGGAGAGGAAATAAAAATCGGTCGTCGAGGAGATGTTATTTTGCGGATTAGCAGCTTGGGAACTCGCGGTCACACAGCTTATCCTCATTTGGCTGATAATCCGATACATAAATTGGTTAAACTTTTGTCGGTTTTGATAAATGATAAATTAGATGACGGGAATGCCTATTTTGGAGCTTCAACATTGCAGGTGACTACGTTTGATGTAGGAAATTCGGCATCAAATGTTGTTCCTGATAAGGCGTTTGCACAAGTGGATGTTCGGTTTAATAGTGAGCAGACATCGCATAGTATTATTGAGCGCGTAAAAAAGCATATTGCTGAAGTTGGTGGCAGGTTTGAATTGATGACAGAAGTAGTTGGAGAATCTTTTCTCAGTCCTATAACCAGTGAAGTTGAGTTATTAAAGAAAGTGGTAACAGAGGTTTGTGGGCGTGAGCCGGTTTATTCAACATCCGGCGGAACTTCGGATGCGCGTTTTGTAAGACTGTATTGTCCGGTTGTGGAGTTTGGTTTGACTAATGCTACTATTCACAAAATAAATGAAAAAGAAACAACAAAAAATATTGAGCTTTTGAAAGAAGTTTATGTCAGGTTTATAAAAGAATATTTTTGATGTGAACTATTGTTTACTCCGAGTGATGGAAGAATAGAAAATAACTATTATATTATCATCGGAGGAAAATATGGTTAAGGAAAAATGGAGTTTTAAGGATAAGCTTGAAATTATTGAAGCTGTATTTACCATTATTGTTTCGACAATGGCAATTTGGGGAACAATTGTTGCGTGGGAAAATGGTTTTTGGCACAAACTTAAACATATTGCTGATCATTTGCACCAAAGTATCGTGCAAGAAGAAGTTAATAAATTGCACGATATAAATATGGAACAAGAAATTAAGAATTTAGAATTGAAGCAAAATAAAAAATAGTTTTGCTTATAATATAAAGCAGATATAGACATTAGTTTATTTTCGGTTGTTATTGTTTGTATAATTTTTATATCAGTTGTTGTTATTTAGAAAAGGAGATTGATATGACCGAAAATTTTGAAAAATTGCAAAAAGAACTTAATAAAATAAAAGAAGATATGAAACAAATTATGTCAGAACATAAAGTTTTGATGAAAAATTCGCAAAAGAGTCAGAAAGCTCAAGAACGTTCTAAGAAATAATCATAAGAATCTCAGGTTTCAAAACGGAGATTTTTTGATGTTAGTAAAAATCAGAAAGGTAATAACATTAACTTTATTTTATATATTGTTTTATAGAGATGTTTGGGGCTATCTCTTTTAAGGTAAAATATATGTGGTTGTTACTTGCTTTTTTTTCAGCATTTTTTATGGGATTTTATGATGTTAGTAAAAAATATGCTTTGATTGGTAATACAGTTATTCCGGTTTTATTGTTAAATACATTCTTTTCCAGTCTGATATTTTTGCCACTTATTTTGTTTTCTCAAAATGGAACTATTGAAACGAGTTCTATTCTATATGTGGATCCGTATGATGTTAATGAACAATTTTTTATTTTTATAAAATCTCTTTTGGTATTGTTGTCGTGGGTTTTTGCATATTTTGGTCTTAAACATTTGCCGATAACTATTGTTGGACCGATAAACGCAACGCGTCCTATTTGGGTGTTGTTGGGGGCGATAATCTTTTTTGATGAAAAATTGTCTTATTTTCAATGGATGGGTGTGTCTTTGGCGATTGTATCATTTTATCTGCTTAGTAGTATCGGAAAAAAAGAGGGAATAGATTTTAAGCATAATAAATGGATATTTTTTGTAATTATGGCTAATATTATTGGTGCGTTATGCGGTCTTTATGATAAATATTTGTTGGCTTCTCCCATGGATAAAGGAATGCAGCTTGGGGTTATAAACTTGCTTTCTTGGTATAATATATATCAATTTTTGCTCATGTTGATCGTTTGGCTTGTGTTTTGGCTGCCCAAATATTACGGAACTTCAAAATTTCAATGGCGGTGGAGTATTGTTGGGGTTTCCATTTTTTTGTCTTGTGCCGAGTTGTTTTATTTTACCTCTTTGTCTTATGAGGGGGCAATGATAAGTATTGTTTCAATGATTAGAAGAAGCAGTGTTGTCGTTTCTTTTTTGTTAGGTGCGTGGTTGTTTAAAGAGAAGAATATTAAAAATAAAGTTGTTGATTTAATGTTAATTTTAATCAGTATGATTTTTTTATGTATTGATTAAAACAATTAAATGCGTTTGTTTTGTGATTCTCTTACCCATAAGCTAACAAAAGCGGAATCTGTGTTGAAAAAAACAATTACTTTGGAATTTTTT
>JAFTLF010000056.1 GCA_017452885.1 Alphaproteobacteria bacterium | reverse complement strand
ATCTTCCAGCTTAAACGTTGACATACTACAAGAATCTGTCGCACAATTAGTCGTTATACCATAAAGCATATCATCGTCATTGGAGTAACTTAGCAACTGAGTTCCGCTCAAATTATACAACCCATTGGCAAACAAAGTATTACGATTTAATGGATCTTCATCTTCTTCCTCGTCTTCCTCATCGTTTTCAAAATAGACTGCCAACAACGATTGCTCGGACATAATAAGTTGCGAAGTATCCGCCGCAATATTTTCAGATGTGTAAACACCCAAAACCGCATCTGTTTCAAACACAGCTTTACTTCCATCAACAAAAATTACCGGACTTAATGTTGTAACCACGCCACTAACATTTTGAACACCTCCGCTAAAAGAGCTTTCTTTCGATGTAATATCAAAACTTCCATCAATATCAGATATTGCGCTAACATCTGCAGAAACAACACCTTTCACCGTATCAATATTAACAGCACTTCCGGCCTCTGCTAACATTTTTGTATTTTTATTCAAAACAATACCTTTACTATATGGAATATCTCTGGCCATAATACTAACATCTGCTCCACTCTTAAAAGTAAGCAAACCAGCAACCGATACTGTTCCTTCGGGTATTTCAATTGCTGTTTCAGCCTTAATGTTTGCGCTCTTCGAGAAAAATCCGACACATTCCAAAGATCCCATAGGTTTGTAACAAAACGGTGTACCAAAAGTTACTTGAGCGGCTTTAATCCCCGTACTGCCAGCACTGTCGTTACTTAACATAACATAACTTTTTGCTTCAAAATTATTTTTAACATCAATAAGAGGATTTGCAGCAAAAATCTCTGCACGAACAACCCCTTCTCCGGTATACCCCTGATTGCTAATTGTCAAAGATCCTTGAGATTCTATAGCTTTGCTTGAAGATGCGGTTGCAATACTCTTTATATCAGCATCGCCGGTTATTGTCAGGGTACGATTTCCTTCCGAAAAGATTCCCCAACTATTACCATCCATACGAATCCTTGTATTATACGGCCAAATCGGATTAACACCGCTCAACTCTTTGAAGAGCATTGCTTTTCCGCCGGTTATAGAAAGATCAACATACGAATTTTTCATTGATGTCCCATCAGTATTGTACAAAGAAATACCCAAACTTCCGGCATTAACTCTCAACTTACTGAACATACCACTCCCTTGCATCATTTTAAGATATTCAATTCCGTCAATACCCTTGTCATAACCGGTCACAACAACTTCGGCATCAGTATCAATAGTCAATTTTGTTCCCGTATTAACTGCAGATATATCTCTGCCCTTGATAGCAGTTGCTCCATTTACAACAGTTACTCCTCTCAAAAGAATAGATGAAGCCCCGTTACTTATATCTTTGATACCGAATCCTTCTTTACCTTCAATATAAACATCATCAAAAATAACATCTGAGGTATGATTAACATATACTGCCGCAATATTAGCATTTATATCACTGCCATATCTGGTTTCGATTCCGATTTCTTTTACAGTCGCACCTCCGGTAATCGTAAATTTTTTCACACCTTCACTGTCGCTCGTAGCATCACTATTAACCAACAAACGATATTTACCGGTTGCACAATCTCCTTTTTCTGCCTCACAAACACAGCCAACCGTGCTACCCGCTGCTCCAAGCAATGTCTTGCCTTCAGGAATATTAAGCGCAGAATTCAATTCAATATCTCCTTCAACAACCACCGTTGCAATATTGCTTTGTGCAACAGCGGCATTCAAATCTTCAGCATTTTTCACCACTGCCACACCACTTTTGCCAGCAGCCCATTGCACCGCACAACTATCTTCACCACGACAAGCTCTATACGAGGCATCACAACTATCTTTCTCTCTTTTAACAACCGTTCCCATACAATATGATGGATTCTGATTGGTTTCAAAACACGGAGCAAATTTAGCTTCTGCCTGACGATAACAAGTTGTTGCCAGAGAAGCACAGCCGTCCATTGCTTCACAACGCGTGCAATAGATACTGCGATTTGCTTCCGGTATTGAAGAAAGCATAGCATAATTTTCTGTGCCACCGGAAACCAACGTTGGTGTAGCCACTCTGGTATTAGCCGTAATCATACATATTGATGCTCGATCAGAGTCATAACGCATATCAACCGGCGTAGAACCGACAGAACAGTTAGTATAAATATTGCCTTTACATGTTGTCTTTCCATTAGTCCAACCACTAGTCAAACAACGTGATGGCAAATAAGCGGGGCTACTCAAAAAGCTAATATCTGCCGTAGAAGTTCCACCACAGATCTGATAAGAACCCTGTATAGCGCAACCACCAATACCTAGTTTCAAATTTGTTACAGACAATGTAGAATTTGCTATACTAAGTGTACTGGCCGGACCGACTGAAACTATCCCCCCTTTGAG
The DNA here is from genome assembly GCA_017452885.1 of Alphaproteobacteria bacterium. GTDB lineage: Bacteria > Pseudomonadota > Alphaproteobacteria > RF32 > CAG-239 > CAZU01. The sequence continues at coordinate 12,120 of JAFTLF010000056.1, read as the reverse complement.
AGAACTGCCCACTGCGTAATTTTTTGCCCCTAACAAACTCATTGTCACACCACTTCCCAACTCAATTGTAGGATTCCCGCTTATTCCTCCATACAATTGGACATTAGCGATAACATTCAAATAACTAAGAGAAAGTTCAGGATAAATCTCCAACCCGCTCTTACTAATATACACTTGATTGACCGTAAGTTTGGCTGTCTTATCTTCACATTGATTAAATCCCAATGCTCTAACTTGCCTATAATCATAAATTTTTTGAATAATTTCTCCCGATAAAGTAGCAGACGTAACGTCATTTTTTAGAACAATTGGTTTATTGTTGCTTATAGCTGTTCCAAACTGAGAGGCCGATCCGACCACCACATATCCAGAAGCTTGCAAATGCTCATCGCAACTCATTGGCACACAACCTCCGGTATTGTCATCAACCTTATAACCGTCAAGACAACTTTTAGCTTTATACTTTGTTGAGCCACCACACATAACACATTCATAGGTTTCATTCACATACGGTATGGCACTGGGACTATCATAACGATATCCTGCGCAATTAGACTCACAGTTAACACATCCTGATTCACATTTTGACGAACACCCTGGAACCAATTTTGCACATCCGTTACATTCGGTTGCCACCATCGGTTTATTAATATTTTCCGGCAAATCACAAGTATTATTATTACAACTCTTACAAAGGTCGCAACCATTGCCATAAGTTGCGGCGCAACCCAAATCCACACCATCAACGACACAATCTGCTTCCATCAAACCTTCACATGGATCATCACACGCACGATACCGTGTTCCGTTTGATCCTTTGCATACCCCAATAAATTTTTTTGATGAGCAACGACTGTCATTCTCAGTATAAGGATAATAAGATGTACTGCAATTACACTGATTATAAAGACCGTTACACGTACTTCCGGCTAAAGTACGCCCTTCATCAGCCCGACAATTATTTGATGAATACCTATAGCTTGTAGCACACCCGCAATCACCATAACAAACCAAGTTTGGTGCCGGAGTAAACACTTTGTTACAGGTCAATCCATTGCTTTGCGCATAAGCCTGAGTAACTCCGCCATAATTTTCGCACAACGTTTGATACCTTTTAGACATCCGTTCATTAACCCTGTCTTTAAACGGATTGGCGATAATATAATCTGGAAGAAGCGTAACTTTTGCATTCAAAATCCCCACAGAGGCAAATACACCAAAAATAATCAGCAATAACAAACTTTTGCTTTTTTTCATACCCAATCTCCCCCTGCGTGCAACATATTGTTTATTTTAACAAACTCATCTTTCAAAATCAATATTTGCTTACTCAAACAATCATCAAAGATTATGCAAGAAAATCTTTAATTTTTTAATAATATGATTACATATGCCTAAAAGCATGGAGAACATAGCAAATGTTATGGATAATCAACGGATTGATTTATGGATTTTTTACTGCATTATACACCTTGGTTAATCAGAAGCATAAGTTCAACGGCTATGTCCTCGGCATCTGGCGCGGTTTTGGCATTTCTTTAATTTTCCTTCCTTTTTTATTTTTAATTCCCGTCCAAACCAGTGCCTACGCGTGGTTTTTGCTAATTTTCCAAGGTTGGCTAATTGGCATTTATGATTCTCACCTGTTTTTTGCTTCTGCTCGTTTTGGTGCCGGAGCAACTTCGCGAATAATGGCTCTTAGCACCCTGATAACGACACTAATCTGGTGGATAATAACCCCTGAACTATTTGTCAAATTAATACATAACGGCAATGTTTTTATCACCATAATTTTAGTATTATTCGGTTTTACCACAAGCTATTGGTATATGATAAAAACACCATTAAACAAAGAAATTGCCGAATACATGACTCCTGCCATTTTAGCACTTGCCGGAATGAGTATCGCTACAAAAGAAATTGCTATGCTCGGACAAAATGTCTGGGCAAATATCATTTATTATCTGGTTGTAGCAACCTTTATCAGCGGAACATACAACACCATTATGTACATCAAAACCGCAAAACCCGATTACACAACTTTTTTTAAAACAATTTTCAACCACAAAATTGCCTCTGTCGGTATGTATATAGTCAGCTTTTCAACAGCCTTAATTGTTGCCAAAACTATGGCTATGCGCATTGCTCCCAATCCAGGCTACGTTGTTGCTTTGGTACTTACTGCTCCGATATTTGTATTTATCCTCAACAGCTACAATCGTGTTCCGGATAATGTTTCGGTCAAAGCCGGTTTTTCTATGCTGTTTTTTCTGGTCTTACTCATGATTTTGGTTAACGGCAATTGGGGCGTTGTTGACTAATCTGCTCTGTACCAAAACAAAAATATCAGCGTGTCTATAGTCGCTATACACTTTTTGAAAGTTTAGCTGCCGCAGATGATATTTGCATCAAACAATAAGAAAGTATTTCATGAGAGGGATAATTGGTGGTTTTACAGTCACGCTCACATTTATAAAGTAGCTCCATAACCGAAAAAAGACGCTCTTTCGGCCAAAGAGCAAGTTGACGCTTAAAAGCAGATATTCGATAAAACATCAAACGAGGAACCAACTTATCTACGGCTTTATCCGGCGTTTCGCCTTTTTCCATATACGATTGACAAGTTATCAATCGATTAAAATGATTCGCCATTGCCCGAACAATTGTCACCGCTTCTTCACCTTCATTAAGCAAGCGTTGAAGTGCTTTTTGCGACTTTTCACTATTACCACCGGCAGTATAATAACACACATCATCGGTATTGGAACTTGACTGATCAGACACTACCGCTTTTATATCATCAATTGTTGCATTACGACGATCGCCAAGATATGTTATCAGCTTTTCAATTTCTCCGACTGATGATTTTCTATCATTTGATAATCGCGCACACAACAACTGCAAAGCATCATTGCTTATGGTAATCGAATTTTCAATAAACTTTGCGCGAGCCGCCCCGAAAATATCTTCATCCCTATCTTCGTAGCAAGCAATTGATGCCACATCTTCAGCAGCATCTGCCCACACCACCAATGATGATTTTTTGTTCAATGAAGCCGAATAAATAATTACCAACGTGTCCGAAGCCGAATTTTCAAATAAAGCTTTAACTTGCTTGGTAAGGTTATTATCTGCATCACGCACAACAATAACTCGTCGCCCCCCCATTAATGAACGACTGTTGTACTCAGAACTCAACAATCCGATATCAGAATTAACATCCGAACCATTAAGATATACTACACAAAAAGGATCATACAAATCGGAAGATACTGTCATAATAAGCTTACGCACATATTCGGCAACCAATCCTTCGTTTGCCCCATATACCAAAAAAGCTTTAATATTTGCTTCCGGCTTTTTCAGATATTTGTCAATTTGTGCCGCTTTATAAATCACTACTGCTCTGTTCCTTTACCCAGCTTCTGGTGAAAATACGCCCCCAAACGCAAAACAATATCATTGGCAATAATTTTAGCCGCATCACTCTCGGTTTTTTTCTGTGCCATAGTTGTTGAATACGGATTTGCCATAATGTCATAACTGACAAAAGCAAAACTATCACTCTGCAATTTCAGTTCTGTACCTTCCCACAACTCATATTGCACCTTATAATCAACCCTTTCGCTTGTTGCCGTAATATCTTGCCGCATTGCTTGTTGTATAACTTGCCGATTAACAACTCTTACATCCAAACGATATTGCGGTTTCTGCGGAACTCCTCGAGGAGTTAATAAATCAAGCAACTGATTACGCATCTGCTGACCAAAACGATCTGCAATCGGACTAATTTTTATTTTTGCCATTTCTTCACTAATAGAGGTATTAAACTTTCCGCCAAAATACCACCCACTAGTCTTCTCCCTTTGCACATACAAAGGCTCAAATCCGCAAGACTGAACCAAAAACAAAACTGCAAAAACCAAAAATAGTTTTCTCATAGACTCATCCGATTATACTTAAACAACAATATTACATATTTTATTCGGCACAACAATAACCTTACGAATTTCTTTGCCTTCAATTTGACGCATAACATTATCAAGAGTCATGGCTGCTTTTTCAACATCTTCTTTCGATGCATTGGCAGGAACTTCTACTGTGCCACGCATTTTACCACAAATTTGTACGGCAATAGTCACCACATCATCTTGTGCCAAAGCCTTATCTCCTTGCGGCCACTCGGCATCAATAATCAAATTGCCATTACCAAGACGCGCCCACATCTCTTCTGCTAAGTGGGGCGTAAACGGTGTCATCAATTTCAGCAAAGTGCTATACAGTTCTGGCGCAATTTTATCAAGTCCGCTCAAATAATTAACATAAGTCATCAAAGAAGAAACGGCAGTATTAAACTTCATTTGATCAATACGCTCTGTTACTTCCAAGATACATTTATGCATTGCACGCAAATCTTTGTCAGAAGGTACAATATCCTTATAAACCTTCTTAAACAGATTATAAACTTTACCGACAAAACGATATACACCCATTAAACTCTCGTCAGACCACATTGCCACTTGATCAAACGGACCGATAAACATTTCATAAAGCCGAAAAGTATCAGCACCATATGCAGCAACAATATCATCTGGATTTATCACATTACCGCGTGATTTCGACATTTTTTCGCCATTTTCTGCCAAAATCATACCATGCGACGTACGTTTATTATAAGGCTCTTTGGTCGATACCAAACCACAATCATAAAGAAATTTATGCCAAAAACGAGAATATAATAAGTGCAATGTAGTATGCTCCATACCTCCATTATACCAATCAACATTCATCCAGTAATCTAACGCTTCTTTTGAGGCAAATTCTTTGTCATTATGCGGATCGCAATAGCGCAGAAAATACCACGAAGAACCTGCCCAGTTTGGCATTGTATCTGTTTCTCTACGAGCTTTTGCCCCGCACTTCGGACATTTTGTATAAAGCCAATCGCCAGCCTTTGACAACGGAGATTCTCCTTCATCATTCGGATGATAATCCGGCACTTCCGGCAATTTCAACGGCAATTCTGCTTCCGGTATAGGTTGCCAACCGCAATGTTCACAATAAACCATTGGAATCGGCTCTCCCCAATAACGTTGACGAGAGAACACCCAATCACGCAGCTTGAAGTTTACTTTTGAACGACCAAAACCTTTTTCAACAGCATAATCAATAGCAGCCTTCATACCGTCTTCTTTATTCATACCATCCAAGAAAGATGAATTAATATGCGGACCATCCTCTTCAAAAGCTTTTTCCGCAATATTACCGCCATCTAACACCTGAATTATCGGCAAATTAAATACTTTTGCAAAATCATAATCGCGTTGATCATGCGCCGGAACGGCCATGATCGCACCGGTACCATATCCGGTTAATACATAATCAGAAATAAACACTGGTATTTCTTTGCCGTTAAACGGATTAATCGCTTTAATTCCCTTAAGTTCAACGCCGGTTTTACTATCATCTTGCGTACGTTGCAAATCAGATTTTTTAGCAGTTGCCTCAACATAGGCCTTAATTTCTGCCTGATTATCAAATTTACCCATATACTTTTGAACAAATTCATGCTCCGGAGCCAAAACCATATAAGTAACACCAAAAGCCGTATCCGGACGAGTTGTAAAGACCGTTAGTTTGTCATCTCCAAACTTAAAATCAAGCTCAGCCCCTTCAGAACGACCAATCCAATTAACTTGCTGAGATTTAACTCGATCAATAAAGTCAAGATCATCCAAATCATTAATCAAACGATCGGCATATTTAGTGATGGCAATCATCCACTGTTCTTTGTCTTTGCGAACAACTTGCGCTCCGCAACGCTCACAGCATCCGTTAACAACCTCTTCATTAGCTAAACCGACTTTGCAAGACGGACACCAATTGATTGCTATCTTATCTTTATAAGCAAGACCTTTTTCAAAAAACTTAATAAACATCCATTGCGTCCATTTATAATACTCTGGATCGCAAGTACTGATACATCTATCCCAATCAAAACAAAAACCCAAAGATTTCAGCTGGTTGGTAAATGTTGCAATGTTTGCTGCCGTAGAAACTGCCGGGTGAACCCCTGTTTTAATAGCATAGTTTTCTGCAGGCAAACCAAACGCATCAAATCCCATCGGATATAACACATTAAAACCTTGCATTCTTTTTTTGCGTGAAATCACATCTAATGCCGTATAAGAACGCGGATGTCCGACATGCAAACCGGCACCGGAAGGATATGGAAACTCAACCAAAGCATAAAACTTATCTTTCTTTTCATCAGGCTCTACATGATAAGCTTTTTCTTCATCCCAAATCGCCTGCCATTTTTTTTCAATTGTCTTAAAATTATAACGATCTTCAAGCTTCCAACTTTCTTGCCATTGAGCAAAAGTTTCTTTTCCGTCATATTTTTTATTCATTATATTCCGTCCTTATGGCTAAAATCTTTATCTAGCCTCAAAAATTACCTTAAATTAATTCTTTTGACAAGAGTCTATTTTTAAGACTTGTATTTAAACGCTGATTAAATACAATAATTCCGACTTAACCAAACTCCGGAAAAGATATGACCGATTCTCGATTGATAGTTGTTAAAATTCTGCAAGATATTATAGAAAACAAAACTTTTGCATCAGAAGCCAAAGCACGTTTTGAAAAACAAATCGGTTCCGATTCTGCCTTTGTTAATATGCTGTTGCAAACTTCTTTGCGTCACATGCTTTATATCAAACGCATTCTCAAGCAATTCATCAAAAGAAAACTTCCACCTCAATCAGCTTCGGCATATTATGCTCTTATTGTCGGCAGTGCAGAAATTTTATATATGGACACTCCTGATTATGCTGTCATAAATAGTTATGTCGAAATCATCAAAAAACAGCTTGATAAATATGTCGCCGGATTTGTCAATGCCGTATTACGTAAAATTGTAGCAAACAAAGTCGACTTTACCCAAAATCCAAATGAAGAATTTTTTCCGCCGGAATTTCGCAAAATATTAAATGCCAGCTACAACAAAAAAACCATTCGCAAAATCGAGAATTCTTTTTCCCAAGAACCATGTTTGGATTTAACTTGCAAATCGGATTCGCAATTTTGGGCGCAAAAATTAGAGGCTATTCTCTTGCCAACAGGAACTCTGCGCCTACCCAATCAAGGAAATATAACAAAATTAAACGGCTATGAAGATGGTGCATGGTGGGTACAAGATTTTGCCGCTTCTTTAGCGGTCAAAGTTCTTGGCAATAATCTTTCAAATAAAAAGATTCTTGATCTTTGCGCCGCCCCCGGAGGAAAAACAGCTCAACTTTTATCAGAAGGAGCCGTTGTCACAGCTCTTGATATTTCTGAATCCCGCCTATCACGCTTGCAAAAAAACATTCAGCGACTAAACCTGCCACAACCGGAAATCGTTTGCACCGATGCTGTATCTTATTTGCAAAACATCCCAACCCCTTGTTTTGATGCTATTTTGCTTGATGCTCCCTGCTCTGCCACTGGCACTCTGCGCCGACATCCCGAACTTGTACATATCAAAAATCTTTCTGATGTCACAAAACAAACCGCTATTCAAAAAGAAATTCTCTCTGTCGTATCAAATGCCCTCAAATCCGGTGGCACTTTGATTTATTGTGTATGTTCTCTGTCTAAAACCGAAGGAGAAGAGCAAATAGCTTCTTTTCTTTCTGAACATCCGGAATTTAGCCTTCAATCGCTGACACCTCTGCTTCCTTCTGAAACATCAGAAATCATTGACAATACCGGTTGTATTCGCTCTTTGCCTTACCACCTTGAAAAATTCGGTGGCATAGACGGTTTTTTCATCGCTCGACTGGAAAAGGAATAAAATTTATGTTTTTTGGCAAATCTTCCTCTCAAACCACAACCACTCCACACAACATTGCAATTCTCGGAGCAAACGCACTCGGTCTTTATTGGGCGGATATTTTTAAAAATTTGGGACATAACGTTTTTGTTCTTTGCTCACCCAAAAAAGCTGAAGAATATAATGCCACTGACTTCACATTTAGAGATTCTGCTCACCTAAAAAATCAACGCAATAATTTTCACTTCGGTCATGAACTGCCTTTTATGCCGGAATTCCTTTTGATAACCGTTTCTGCCCAACATCAAATATCTGATTTAACCTTACTCTGTCCAAACATTTTATCCGATACTATTGTGATAAATTTTTGTTTTCCTAATCTGACACCGATCTTATCTGAAATAATCCGCAAACCAACAATTAACACCTTTTTTGAAGGGTGGGTAAATCGCAACCAAAATCACATTTCAATTTTTGGACGTTCACCTCGCATAACATTTAACTTATCCGACACTTCAGAAGACGCACCTTTTTTAAGAGATCTTTTTGAATCATCTGATCTAAAAATCATTTTCAATGAACACGAAAATGAATCTCTCTGGAATTTTGCGGCCCCCTTCCTTGCTCATAATCTACTCACTGCTCGCTTCAACTGCAACATTTTTGATTTTGGAAAAACCGAAACAGGACGACATCAAATTGATACTCTTTTGGAAGAAATCAGCCGCATGGCTCAAGCCGACAACATCCGCATATCAACCGCTGAACTTCTTACTAAAGTTTATGAAATACCTTCAGCTTATGTGTCTTCACTTCAAAAAAGTATACAAACTAAAAATCCTCTCTTTTTTCAAAGAATTAACACCTTTTTGCTTTCAAAAACCGGACAAAATGAAAAAAAATATCCGTTTATTCATCAAATCATTCAAGAAATCCGCAACAAATACTAGTATAAAACAACAATCCTGCTTGAAGAAAACTGTAAAAGCATTATAAAATACCGAATAAAGAAACGAGGGAGAAACTTTATGTTTGCTGGATCTGGTTTGTTATTTTTCGGAATGTTCTTCTGTCTGATTAGCTCTTTTTTTGCTTTTTCCTTAATAGGAAAAAAGAATCTACCGTCTTTTAACGCTCCCTTTGTTGCAATCAGTGCTATAATTTGTACTGCAATTTTGATTTATTCCCTATTTTGGAAATCTTCTGACTTTATTTCCTCAATCACTTCATCAGCTTTTATTGCTCCTGCAATCTTGCTTCTTTTCCTTTCTTTGATCAGTGTTGCCCTCCCCAAGCCGTGGCTACAATTCATTTTACTCGCTCTAAGCTGTTGCGGAATAATTTTTAATTTCAATATTTTTATAGAATTTTCACCACAAATACCACCAATTATAAACAAACTTCTCTCTGCTACTTTATGGCTGACAATTTGTTATTTTCCGCGCATTATCAATCTTAATACCGGAATAATTTGCACCCAAACCTTAACAATCTCTTTAGGGACAATAATGCTGTATTTTATCAACGCTCTACCACAGGCTCTGGGAATGCTTGCCGCATATATATCTGCTTGCTTTATCGGTTTGGTGATTGCCGGTCAAAAAAATTCCAACTTATTACTGTCTGACCATATGAGCAATTTGCTCGGATTTCTTATTGGTTGGTTGGTTATTTATGCTTCTGCCGAAGGTGCTGGTTCTTGCATTATAATTTTTGCTCTTTACCCGTTGATTGAGATTACAATTGCTCTTATACAAAAATTAACATTTATGCCGCAATTTGCCATCACCAAAAACAATACCTTATACCTTCGCATGATTAATGCTGATACGCCCCCCTCAATTATCAATCGCCATCTTTTACGAATCAGCGCTATCTGTATCTTATTTGGTAATTTTCAAGCCTTTGCTCCCAACAATTACTCCATCCTCATTTTCTGCTTGTTAATCATTATTTGGCAGTTATATCGCATCTGTAATTGGCGAGAAATTCCTTCCGGTTTTAAAGAAACAAACAAAAAATTTTTAAGCGATGTCAAAAACAATTTGCAGGAAGTCTCCCAAAGACTCAAAAATATAGATAAAGGCAGAAAATGAACTTTTTAGACTTTATTAAACATACTTTTTTGCAAAAAAAAACAGCCTCATCCGACGAGCTCTCGCCTGAAGCCGCACAATTAATCAACTTCAAAGTTGTAATAACGGAATTTGCCGACAACGTCGAAAGTTCGGGAGCTGAAACAATATGTACCGCTCTCAAATCATGTAATGGATTACACATAACCTACTTTAACGAACCATTCAATAAATCATTCCTCAATCTTGAAAGCCGATCGTTTTTTGATTTGCTTGAAAAAGGACAAACCATTATTGATAAAACAGGAGCGGATGTCCTTGTTTGGGGCTGCCGAGAAGGAGATAAAATTCGCCTGAACTTCCAAACCAACCTACAATACGAAACAGCTTCAGAAACCTTCACCTCCATTTTGGACAGTCTGTATTTTCCGGCTGATTTATTTGATATTTCTCGTTCGTTTCCTTCTTCTCTTACAACCTTAATATATGGCGCAATCATCAGTGCCATAGCCGCCTCGTCAAAACAACATAAAATACAAAAACGTTACCTACTCAAAAAAATTATTGCAGCCTTGTCTTCCGATAATTCCGCCAAACAATTATCTATTGAATATCTGCCCTTTGTCATGAATTTTTTAGGCACAATTTATCTCAGCTATTCGTATGATTCAGAAACAGACAAAGACTTCAAGATTGCTAAAAATCTTTTTGAAACCGCGCTTTCTCACCAAGATTTAATAAAAAATCCCATACATCTCGGTTGCATTTATTATCATCTTGGTCAACTTTATGATGCTACCGCCAATCATATTACCAAACGACCAAGTTCTTATTACAAAGGAGCCATAACTAATTATCGTTTAGCCCAAAAATACCTCGGCAAATATACCTATCCTTATGATTATGGAGCGATCTCCTATCGTTTATCAGGCTTGTTTTATGATTATTGGAAACAAAAAAACGAATTACAAGCCCTAAGAGATTCTGTATTTAACTTACGTGAAGCCGAAAAGATATTTACTTATGCACTATTTCCTGAATTCTGGGCGCAAATACAGGGTAAACTTGGCTATCATATTTCCTTATTAGCCAATCTAACCCACAGCTCCGACATTGCCGAACTTGCTATCGCGGCCTACAAAAATCAACAAAAAATAATTACAGAAAGAAAGGATCCTTACGCTTGGGCATCAATTCAAGAAAAAATCGGCGAAATTTACTTTCAAATCGGCCGTAAAGATACCGATACCGATGCTCTTGAGGAAGCTCTTGAATATTTCCATGACGCATTATACATTTTTGAAAATATGGAATTACCCGATGCCTCCAAACGTATAAATACCAATATCTCTCGCACATCAGAACTCTTAAATTAGAAAAAGCGCCTTTAAGGCGCTTTTTCTAATTAATTAAACAAACTTTATAAATTTGCCTCAATCCAAGCCTGAACACTGGCTTTTGAATTTAAACCGACCTTAGTATCAATTTGCTTACCGTCTTTAAATAAAAACATTGTTGGAATACTACGAATCCCATACTGTGCCGCTGTATTAGGAGACTCATCAACATTCATCTTACAAATTTCTACCTTACCGACCATTTCTTTAGATACTTCTTCCAACACCGGAATCAGCTGACGACAAGGACCGCACCACTCTGCCCAAAAATCGACCAAAACCAAACCCTTTGCTTGCAATACCTCTTTTTCAAACTCGCTGTCTATAATTGCTTTCATCTTTTTTCCTTTCCCAATATGTATAGCTTCTATCTAATATAATTGATATTTTTTATAAATAAAGAGCAATTATAATAATTTTATATATTTTTCTGCACTAATCTAATCTCATCAATTGCGCGGTATTCGTCCACAATATATATTTACATATTTCTTTATGCGGATAAATTTGCATAACCAACTCTGCATACGCATTCAACTGCCTTATATATGCAACCGGAACATCTTCTATTTTTTTTGCTGCAGGTCGATTTGTCTTAAAATCAACAATCATCACTTTGTTTTCCAAAATAACCAATCTGTCAATCTGTCCCGATATAATTCTGCCATTAACACACCCCATCAAAGGAACCTCAGCCTTAGATGTGCTTCCAAATATTGCCGAAAATTCTTCATTCTTTAGCAAAGACAGTAATTCTTAACAAATTTTTTTCTTTTCTTGATCAGGCATCTCCGCCTAATTTTTATACAAGAAATTAGCAATCAAACTT
>JAFTLF010000055.1 GCA_017452885.1 Alphaproteobacteria bacterium | reverse complement strand
GGATCCCTTTTATATTTTCGATATTCCAATTGCAGGAAGCAATAGACAGTTTGTGAGTGAGAGTTTTATTTTCATTTGTAAATGTTATGTCAGAATCGTTTTTTTCATCTCGTCCGAAGGCTAGCAAAAAATATCCTTTTGCATCAGTGAAAAGTTCGTTTTGGTTGAAAATTATTTTTGAAGAAGTATCTGTTTTTCCTACAATAATTTCACCTTGTTGAAGTTTGCCACAGAGGTGTGTTGCTTGTGCAGTTGTGGAAATTATTAAAAAATTAAAAATTAAAAAGATCTGTTTGAAGCTCATTGTTCTTTCCTGTTTTGACAGTGTTTTTCTTTGGGGCAGAGGAAAAATTATTGCTTTGGTCCACTATAAAATTGCCATCGTGAAAACGAATTTCTAACCGTTCGGATTTTTGAGCTTGTGGCAGATTATAAACAGTTTGTTTATCTTGATTTATGACCCATGCAAAACCTCTTTTTAAAACTGCTTCTACCGAAACAGATTCCAATCTTAATAGCAAATTATTTAAATTTTCTTGATTTTTTTCAAAAATGTTTTTGATGTAATATGATTTTATACCGGAAATTTCTATTTGATTACGTTTGTTTTGAAGCAAATTTTTAAAAGCATTATTTAGTCGCTCAATACGATCATCAAATTTTTGAAAAGCATCGGATAATATTTGTTCAAGGTTAGGGATACCACGCGCAAGACCATGTAAAAGATTACGTTTTTCGTTAATATAACGTATTCCTGAGTTGAGTAGTCGGGCATTTAAGGTATGCGTTTGAGCTAGCAGTTCATTGCGTACCGGAATAGCAAATTCTGCCGCACCTGTCGGAGTTGGAGCTCGTTTATCTGCAACATAGTCAATAAGCATTGTATCTGTTTCGTGTCCAACAGCGGAAATAATTGGAATATCTGAAGCGTATACGGCGCGTATAACAGCTTCTTCATTGAAACACCACAAATCTTCCAAGCTTCCGCCTCCACGGGCAACAATCAAAACATCTGGACGCGGATTTAGCTTGTTAAAACCATTTATTGCTTCGGCAATTTTAATTTCGGCACCAGCCCCTTGAACAGGAGTTGGCCAAATTAAGATATGTGAAGGAAAACGATCTCGTACGCGGTGGATAATGTCCCGAATAACAGCACCACTTGCAGAAGTGACAACCCCGATAGTTTGAGGTAGAAAAGGGATTGGTTTTTTGTGTGTTTGGTCAAATAAGCCTTCAGCGGCAAATTGTTTTTTGCGTTCTTCTAATAGTTTTAGAAGAGCACCGGTGCCGGCTACCTCCATTTGCTCTATTACCAATTGGTATGATGATTTTCCGGAAAAAGTTGTGATACGGCCTGTGACAATGACTTCTAAGCCATCTTCCGGTTTAACAGTTAAAGATGATGATACTCCGCGCCATATAACGGCTGATAACATAGCATTTTCATCTTTAAGAGATAAATACCAATGTCCTGAATCTGCGCGCTTGGCTCCAAAAATTTCACCTTTGATACGCACTTTAGCAAAAGCAGTTTCTACAAAACGTTTAATTTCCGACGATATTTGAGTAACTGTCAGCTCAGGTATTTCTTTAGTGCTATTGTTGTTCATAGTGTAGGTCAGAAGGTCTTCCATATTTTATCCTTGAAATTTTATAGCTATCATAAAGTTTTTTGCATGGTTTGTTAAGTCTAGAATTGGGGGTGTGGAAAGGATGAATAATTTTGGATATGGTTGTTGTTAAAAACAATGTTTTATAAATTGTATTGACATATCAATATGATATTAGATATATTATCGGTTATCGATAAGCGATAATATATGAGATGGGCTGTTTTAGTAGCAATGTTTGGAGTGGGTGATTTCAGTTATGGTTGTTAATGTTTTTTACATTAACAACCAACAGTTATTAAAAGATAACATTAATTGATTGAAAGAATGAAAAAATGAAATTAGATGATATTCAAAATGAGGGTGTGATGGAAATTAAAAAGCTTTGTGCTAAGTATGGTATTTCTTTAACAGAATTGTCGATGCATCTAAAAGTTACCTGGACACGTTTTTATGAGATATTTTCCGGTAAACGAAGGATTACAGTCGATACAGATATCAGGCTTTGCCATTTTTTCAAAAAAAATTTCGGGTATTTTGCTAAAAAGCAGTTGGAGTATGATTTGCAAATTGAAACCAGAAATTTAGAAAAAAAATTAGAGAAGATAAAAACAGTAGATGAAATTATCAAACGGTAGATGAAATTAAAATTTGTTTGACAGTTACGTGCTTTTTGCATAGTTTAATCTTGCATCAGATGATTACTGATGTGAGGTTTCATACCCTCTAAAAGTTATCTGTTATACAGGTGTAAAAACTGCCTTTTGGCTTATGGCTGGAAGGCAGTAGAATATATTGAATATACTGCACTATTACTTTTAATAGGTATGAACTTCCAGTCACCTCTAATCAAGGTGACTTTTTTGTTATAACAAAATAAGGAAGTTTACAAATATGAAAAAAAAAGAAAAGCAGGATAATTTTCTGGTTTTAAGTATTCTTATAGGACAAGGAGCAACCAGAGAATGTTATTTACATCCTAGTAAATTTAATAAATGTGTGAAAATACTTAAAAATTCTAAGAATAAAAAAATATTGGAACGAGAACTCAGGACGTATTTTGTTGTTAAATCATTTTTAGGTGACTTGTTGCCGGCATACGAAAATGTTTTAGTTGATACAAATAAAGGGGTTGGGGTAGTTTGTGAATTGTTTAGAGATGATGACGGAAAGCTATCTAAGCCAATAAGTTACTACGCTAAAAATAGTGAAATTGATGATGAAATCATATCAGAGCTATATCATTTCGCTTATCAATTAGTGGAGCATGATTTGTATTTTTATGATTTTAATTTGAAGAATTTTGTAATTCAAATTAAGCAAGGTCAAAAAAAGTTAAAATATATAGATCTTAAGAGTTACAACAATAATAAATCATGGACCTTCTTAAAACTTGAAAAGATTTTTTCATTTTTAGCAAAAATCATAATGCAAAGACGTTTGAAAAGGTGTTTTAAACTTCTAAACATTAATTTTAGGATTGTTTAATTTATATCCAATAATCCGTTGGCGAAGTCTTGCGCGGAAAAAGTATCCATATCATCAATACTTTCGCCGACACCGATAAAATATACCGGAATAGGGCATTCTGTGGCTATGGCGGCCAAGATCCCACCTTTAGCGGTGCCGTCTAATTTATTGATAATAAGCCCATTGACATCAATCATTTGTCTGAAAGTTTTTACTTGATCAAGGGCATTTTGCCCGGTGGTGGCATCTAGACAAAGCAAGGTGTGGTGTGGAGCTTGGGGGATAACCTTTTTGATAACCCTTACAATTTTTTGTAATTCTTCAATTAAGTTGGTTTTGTTTTGTAATCTGCCGGCAGTATCTATAAAGACAATATCATCTTTTTGTTTGATTGCTTCTTGCAATCCATCAAAGCACAGGGCGGCGGTATCACATCCGTTTTCGCCCTTGTGAACACGAATATTGTTTCTTTCGGCCCAGATGCTTAACTGTTCAACAGCGGCGGCACGAAAAGTATCTCCGGCAATGCAAGAAATTTGTTTGTTTTTGAATTTTGCGGCAAGTTTGCCAATGGTTGTTGTTTTGCCTGCTCCGTTTACACCGACCATCATGATAACGGTAGGGTTATGATTACCAATTTCGAAAGTTTTTTGGCATGGTTGCAAAATATTGTTTAATGTTTGAGCCAAGAGCTTGCGAATATCTTCGTCAGAGGCTTCTTTGTCAACCTTGTGAGATGCAAATTCTTTAATGATTTTGCTTGAGGCTGCAGTTCCAATATCGGAACAGATAAGCAACTCTTCCAGTTCATCTAAAGTGGCTTCGTCTAGTTTACGTTCTTTGAAAATGCTACTCAGGCTGGAGGTTAGTTGGGAGGAAGATTTTTTTAGTCCGAACCCTAATTTTTTTAACCAATTAGTCATCGACAACTTCTCCTTCTTTACGCAAAATGCGAGCGCGTTCTTTTCGAATTTCAACCGGAACTTGCGGCATTAATGCTGCCGGAGTTCCCGGACGCTCCGAATAAGGAAAAACATGTAGTTTGGAAATGCCGGCTTCACGTACCAATTTTACGGTATTTTGAAATTGTTCATCTGTTTCGGTCGGAAAGCCACAAATAAAATCAGAGCCGAATGTTGCTTCGGGGCGAACATAACGTATTTTTTGGCAAAGATTTATCACGTCTTCGCGAGTATGACGACGTTTCATCCTTTTTAAGATCATATTATCGCCGGATTGGGTTGAGAAATGAAAGTGAGGGTGAATATTTTTATATTTATGCACCAGTTCTATAAATTCATCGTCAATAGCTGCCGGATCAAGAGAGCCGAATTGTAATGAGGGAAGAAACGGTATTTGTTCTAATATATGTTTAACCAATTTGCTAAAAGACGGTTGGTAAGAACAGGCATCAACCCCTGTCAGGCAAATTTCTTTGAAGTTTTGAGCTAATAATTGTTTTATTTGAGTTATAATCTTAGTTTCCGGTACCGAGCGATTGGAACCGCGGGCGTACGGGACAATACAATATGTGCAACGATGATTACAGCCTTGTTGAATTTGCACAAATGCTTTGTGGCGACCTTCGAATCCGGTGATAACATATTGGTCATAACCATTATAATCAAAAATATTGCCGACAACCGTTTTTTCAGTAGTTGGTAACGACAAGTATTTTTCTATTTCAGTTTTTTCTTTGTTCCCCAAGACCAAATCAACCTCTTTCATACAAGAAAATTTTTGCGGGGCAATTTGAGCGGCGCATCCGGTGACAATTATTCTAGCATTGGGGTGCTCGCGGCGTAGTTTGCGAATAGTTTGTCGGCACTGACGCTCAGCTTCACTGGTAACGGCACAAGTGTTGATAATAATCAAATTATCTATTTCAGATAGTTTTTCTTTTAAAACTTCTGATTCATAGCTGTTTATGCGACAACCTAAAGTAACAACTTCAACCATTGTTTTACCCTACCAAGGGTAACCATGAACACAACGGTTCGGTGTTTTTTGACAATCAACGGGACTTTCGTATAAAGCATGACGTTCGGGCGTAAATTCTCCGGCGACACAGGCCATAAGCGAAAAAAGAAGTGTAATAGTCAACAAAATTTTCATCTTAAAATCCTAAAAAACGAGTGGCAGTTATGATAATTGAACTCCAGATGATAAATAGAAGGCTTAAAATACCGACTTTAGCTAAAAAACTTAACCAAATACTTTTGTCATAATTATTGGCGCTACGCCAAACACCAAAAGTAATGTTCCATGAGTAAGCAGCTAAGATAAGCAGGCTTGAAAGATACCATAAGGTCCAAAAAATACTCATTTTAGATGAGTATATAGGATGAAAATGATACATGAAAAAATTGTATATACTGCCGGTGGGGATATAACCCGACAGCAGTTTTTCAAATAATTTGACTGCCAGTTTGATGATAATAAGCCCCAAAACGCCAAACTTCCAGAAAGTGGCGGCAAGTGGGAGTTCGCCTTTAAAAAGTTTCGATAACATGTGTTCCTCTTCTTTTTAAGTCTGTCACTATTTTATGTTTTGGATTTTCGCGCTTTTTTGTGTGATTGGCAAGTAAAAAAGGCTTGTTCCTAACAATTGGATATGTTTACGGCAAGGCCTCCAAGAGATGTTTCTTTGTAATTATTGTTCATATCATAACCGGTGCTATACATGGTTTTGATGACATTATCCAAACTAACAAAGTGTTTACCATCACCGCGCATGGCTAATCGAGCTGAATTGACTGCTTTTACTGCTCCCATGGCATTGCGCTCAATGCAAGGCACTTGCACCAAGCCGCCAATCGGATCACAAGTCAGTCCAAGATTGTGTTCCATGGCAATTTCAGCAGCCTCTTCAATTTGACTATTGGTTCCGCCCATGGCTGCAGCGAGTCCTGCGGCGGCCATCGAGCAAGCAACACCTATTTCACCTTGGCAACCGACTTCTGCGCCGGAAATTGAAGCATTGGTACGATAAAGGCTGCAAATTGCGGAAGCGGTTGTTAGAAATTTGATGATGCCTTCATCAACAGGGTATGGTGATTTAGCAGAAGCAAAACGTTCGTAGTAACGAATGACAGCAGGCATTACGCCGGCAGATCCCATAGTCGGAGCTGTAACAATTTGACCACCGGCAGCGTTTTCTTCGGCAACAGCAAAGCCCCACAAATTTATCCAGTCAATAATCATTAGCGGGTCTATATCGTTGGAAAAAAATTTTTCTTCAAGGCGTTTGAATATTTCTGCTGCACGGCGTTTGATACCAAGACCTCCGGGAAGGATTCCTCTGGCGCGCATACCTCGTTCAAGTGATGATTGCATTATATGATGAATTTTTAATATACCCTCGCGAACTTCTTGTTCTTTTCGCAAGGAAACTTCATTTTGCATGACAATGTCGGATATGTCCAAGCCGTATTTTTGGCATTGATCCAGCAATTCTTTACAAGTATCAAATTGGTGCGGAACATTATATGGCTCACGTTCAATACGTTTAGAGATTTCGTCACGACGAGCAATAGTACCGCCACCTACCGAAAAGTAAACTTCTTCAAGTATAACTTTATTTTTAGCATCATAAGCAGTAAATTTCATGCCATTAGAGTGTTCGGGCAGAAAAGTATCTTTGGCAAAAATAATGTCTTTGGACAGATGAAACGGAATAGCTCGTTGTTGACCAAGGTGTAAAATGTTATCACGTTCAACAGCAACAACATATGGTTTTTCAGGATCAATGGCTTCTGCTTCTAGTCCCATGAGACCGTAAACAATGGCTTTGATTGTTCCATGTCCGATACCAGTGAGAGCCAAAGAACCATATAAAGTTACTTCTATACGTGATATTTGATCAAATTTGCCGGCATTGCGGAGATTGTCAAGGTATCGTTTGGCGGCGCGCATCGGACCGACGGTATGTGAACTTGAAGGGCCTACACCGATAGAAAAAATTTCAAAAAAGCTATAGTACATTTTATAAGTTAATCCTGATTTCTTTATATGGCTTTATGCCTAGTTTTTGTAATGTAGAAGCTATATATTCAGTTAATTCATCCCATTTACACCAACGATCTATAAATTCTTTGGCTCGTTGTGGAGATTTGGAAAGTTGAATTTCAATAGTTTCGCGTAGAATTTTATGCATTACTTCGTTCATTTTTGCAAAGTTTATTTCTAATTTTTGCTCAGAATTAAAGCGAATAGCCTGATGTTCAAGCAGAAAATTGAAATGAATTAAGTCGCCAATACGATGAGGTTGAATTAGTTGAGGTTTGGCTTTAAGTAATAAACGAACAATCCATGTTGTGTATATTTCTTTGAGTGTATGTTCGCTGATAATGCCTGCTTTTACGTATTCAGGCATAAAAGTTATGGATATAACATCTGCTTTATTTTCTTCTATAATGTGATTATAAATACCTAGTGCATTTTGATAACTGCTGTTTGGTCCTAAAGAATGTCCGTTTTCATGTCCGATAACAAAAATATGTTCGGCTTCAGGATTATAATAGGGGTGTAATTCTTGAGTAACCAAAGCATTAAGCATGCGACGTGTGCGTTCAGGATCGACAGTCATACGTACTTGACGATGGTATACATTGCGTCGTCCTCCGCCGAGTTTGACAGCTAACTTATCATTGTTGGGTAAATTTTGTGCGGTAGTAATACCGCCACGGCATTGAGCATAATCACCTTGAAGAGCTGCCAAATCAACGTCTACCATTGTTTGTTTTAGTTCATTGTCAGAAGTGATATTTTGTTTATAGCGATCAGCAAAAGGCATAAGTTGAGCAAGATTTTTCATTTGTTCTTTGAAAGATAGTAGCAATTGAGTTCCTGCTTTGTTGATAATGCCAACTCGAACACCAAGCATGTCCTTAGGGGTAACCTCTATTCCAAATTGATTAAGCATATCGGACAATTTAGAATTATCAAAGATAGTCGGAGTCATTTCGTCTTCGTAATTTTCACGACTTAATGTAAATTCAAGAGGTGTATCTTGCAAAACAGCCCAATGTTTATCGGCAAGCTGATCCATATCTTCGTTGGTTTGAAGCAGAGCTTGAACTTGCCAGCCCAGATAATCGTTAAAAGCATGATTTGTTGAATAATGAGCGGCGAGTTCCAGTTCATTGGCAACTTTGGAAAATAAAGGGGCAAAATATTCGGTATAATCAATGGCCATCAATTCATTTTCTTTGCGACGTACCATGGTGCGAGCAGAAACAATTTTGCGTACGTCTTCAATTTTGCCTTCTTCAAGCATTTTTATGATAATTGAATGAAATTCCTCAACGCTAAGATCGGTTGGATAGAAATTACGCCCTTTGTAGCCATGAACCCCTTTGAATATTTCTATTGGGTCGGGATCAATCCCATTAAGGCCGGCAACTCCATTGAGAGAATTGAATAAGCGAAGAGCTTTGGCTGCATGAGAGTTTGTTTTTGCGACTTCTTCCAAGCCTTTTTTTAAGCTTAGATTAAGTGGGTGATCCTGTTCAAGTGCGGCATCATTCATCATTTTTGCGGCAATAACCAAATGTTTAAGTGCTTTTTTATCCCCTTCGGCAAGTTCTTTGTATCCGGCAAAATTTTCATCAATCATATCGAAAACTTGCAATTGATTGGCAAAAATATCATCAAGTTTTTCTTCGGAAATTGCTATTTCGTATCCGTTAATTTGCATTTTTTATCTCCACTGTTCTGAAACGGTATATTTTCATGTCTTTAGACCAATATGACGGACTAAGTCCCGCTTTTATTTTTAAGCTGGAAATAAATTCTTTTTTATCAGGGACTTGTTTCCAAACGGATGGTAAAAACAGTCCTTGTCGATTACCATCGCGAATAACTAAGCCGTCAATATTCGGATTAATTTGAGATAAAAGATTATCTTCATCGGTATAGTAAATTCGTTCGTATCCGGTTAGTAGTGAGATGGTGAAATTTATATTTTTTAATTCGTTAGGAGTTAATGGTTGAAAGCGGCTGTCAGCCAGTGCAGCTTGTCTGGCGTTGTCAGCAATATCGAGTGCAATGGCACGGTTAGGTAATAAAGAGCCGATACAGCCGCGCAAATTACCGTTTTGAGTGAGAGTTACAAAAGAAGCTCCTTTATTAAAGATAACATCGGGATAGTCCTTGCGTTCGGGAGTGAAATTTTTGCCAATAACTGCTCGTTCTAGTGATTGAGTGACAATTTTAAGCAAATCTGCCTTATTGTGTTTGGCAAAGAAAGTTAAATTTTCAACTTCTTGCTCCAATATAGGAAGATTTTTTTCTTCAGCAGGTTGTTGGCTGAACATCCAAGCGGCATACCCGACAACGCTATTCATGTCACCGGTAACGTTTCCTGAATTGGTAATATCCAATAGTTGGGGTTTGAAACCAAATTTGCGAGCAAGCAACATAGCAGTATTAATTCCGGTAGCTCCACAAGAACGGTGTTCTTCTAGTGGTTGGTTTTGTGCAACCATGGAGGCTGTTTGTGTATCTACTTTTGTTGCTGTGTCATAATCGAGGTAATGTGATAAATCTGCCGATATAATCAGCAAAGTATCATTTTGGGAAATGTATGGAGCCAGAATATCGGCAATTTTTTGCGGTTCGGCATGACCATAGACCATGGGAACAATGCTGAATTTGGAAAGAGTTTTTTGTAAAAACGGCAATTGTACTTCCAAAGCATGTTCGTCATGATGAGCTTTATCGTTGTATGTGAAGCTTGCATGAGAGATAAGTTCTTTGTTTATGTTTTGATTGACCGGAATGTTGCCCAACGGAGTTTTGAAATTTTTTGCGGAAGAGAGAGCAACTCCGTTAACAAGTACTCGGTGAGAAGGACCAAGCAATAAAACTTTTTTGATTTGTTTTTTGAAAGGTAGAATCTTTTGATAAGCATGAGCCGCCACTTGTGCAGAATAGAGATAGCCAGCGTGAGGAACAATTAAAATATGCGGACGTTTATTTAAGCTTGGCGGAACCATAGCCAAATAATTATCTATATCTTTTTGAAGTTGATAAACGTCTGCCGGATAAAAAAGACCAGCAACAGCCGCTTCGCGAATGGGATTCATATCTTCATCTCTTAGAGTGTAATTTGTGATTGTTTCATTATTGGAAGATATATATGTTTTTACAAAATAAATGTTAAGGGCGACAATGGCGATTATTAAAATAGCGATAAAAACGTATTTAGGCAAATTGCTACGCTCAAACTCAAATTTGTTAAACATGAGAAATCCTCAGATTAATTAGAATCGATAGAAATATTATTATATACGGCTTTTAATTTTTTGCTAACAGATTATAAAATTCGTTAAAATCTTTAAGCCATACAATGTTTTTTGACCGGGGTGTGTTGTCATTAAAAAGAGGGGTGTTGATACGTATGGGTAAAGCATGAGCGGCTAGAGCGCAATCACTATCTTGATTGCTGTCTCCAATCATCCATACATCCTGAGTATTAATTTCTTGAGGGGTGAGTAAACCGCGCAAAGTATAAAAAATATGTTCGGGGTAAGGTTTATCTCTGGGAGCTTCGTGTCCAGGGGTGATTCTTGAAAATAATGAGGGATTGTAAAGCAGCGGTAATTCAATTTCAAGTAATTGAGGGTCTTTATTGGTCATGATCATTAGCTCAATACCTTCATCTTTGAGCAATTGTAATACTTCGGGAGCATGTGGGTAGGATTTGACCATAGAAGGGATTAGAGTTTTGTATATTTCAATATAACGAGCATATGCAATGCGCCAATCGGAGCCAAAAATATTAGCAAAATTATCCCATAAAGAAAGATTGGGGTTGCGTTTATTTTTTATCTGCTCCCAATCAGGAAGGGAGCGTTCTCCCAAAACCCGATTGACAGCAGAGATAACAATATCACGATTGTCAGATAAAGTTCCATCCCAATCAAATAGAATGTATTTTACTTTTGAAAAATCGAGCGGCATTTATTTTCCTTTACCGATAACTTTCTTTCCACCAAGATATGGTTGAAGTTTAGTAGGAATGTTGACTGAACCGTCAGCGTTTTGGTGATTTTCAATAAAAGGAACCAAAGCGCGAGGAGTGGCAATGCCTGTATTGTTTAAGGTGTGAGCAAATTTAACTTTGCCATCGGCATTGTCGCGATAGCGCAAGTTGGTACGGCGTGCTTGCCAATCTGTAATATTAGAGCAAGAGTGAGTTTCACGGTAACAATTTTGACTGGGAACCCAAGCTTCAAGATCATATTGACGATATTTGGGAGCTCCCATATCGCCGGTACAAATGTCTAGTACCTGATATGGTAATTCTAAATCTTGCAAAACTTCTTCAGAGATTGTCAATAATTTTTGATGCCATTTTTCACTTTCTGCAATATCATTTTTGCAAATAACAAATTGTTCTGTTTTCATGAATTGGTGAACACGGACTAAACCGCGAGTATCTTTTCCCGCGGCTCCGGCTTCACGACGGAAGCAGGGAGAAAAACCGGCATAGAGAATCGGCAAATCATTTTCAGTGAGTATTTCATCTGCATGTAATGAATTGAGAATAAGTTCCGCTGTTCCTGAGAGATAGATGTCATCAGCCGGCATATAATAAATTTCGTCACGAGAAAAAGGCAGATAACCCTGTCCGTAAAGAGGTTTTTCTTTTGATAAGGCAGGTACGGTAATAACTGTAAAACCGTAACTGCGCAGTTTGTCAAGAACCATCATGTGGATGGCGAGCTCGAGTTGAGCCAGATCATTTTTGATTGCATAAGTGCGAGAGCCAGAAACTTTGGCGATACGCTCCATCTCTGACCAATCATTAATCTCCATAAGTTCAATATGATCGCGAGGAGTGAAATCAAATTTGCGTGGCTCACCGATTTTACGGATAACAACATTGCCATTTTCGTCAGGAGCAACCGGACAATCAGGGCTTGGGTAGTTTGGCATACGCAGCATTTGTAATTCAAAATCTTTTTCGATTTCAGCAAGGTTTTCTTGCTGTTTTTTTAGTTCTTCACCAAGAGCTTTACTCCGAGAAATAATAGCCGGACGTTCTTCTGCCGAAGCTGATTTTATTGAGTTGCTTAGTTTGTTTTTTTCTTCAGCCAAAGCTTGTGATGAAGTTTTGAGCTTGTTCATTTCAAGATATGTTGATATCAATTTATCAACATTTTCCGAAGCAAAACCTTTTTTGCTCAAGCAATCTTTTACATATTGTTGATTATCGATGATAAATTTGATGTCTAACATATTCGTTGTCCTAAAAAATTATTGATTTAACCAGTTAAACAGAGTATCTATTATTCTAAATAAATTCAACATAAAAATAAGGGATATCATAAATGTTTGAAGGAAAAACTATTTTGACCGGTGTAAAACCGACCGGAACACCTCATTTGGGCAATTATTTGGGGGCGATCAGACCGGCAATTGAGCTTGGTAAAAAAGCTGTTGAACAAGGCGGTAGTCATTATATGTTTATTGCAGACTATCACGCAATTAATGCAGAAAAAAATCCGATAGTGCTGAAGCAAAAAATGAAAGAAGTTGCTTGTGTATATTTGGCTTTTGGGTTGGATCCTAAAAAATCAGTTTTTTATAAACAATCGGATATTCCTGAAATTCCTGAAATTACAACAATTTTATATGCCTATACACCCAAAGGTTTTATGAATAAAGCACATGCTTATAAAGCAGCAGTGGATAAGAATCGAGAAGCAGGTAAGCCGGATGATGATGGTCTTAATATGGGACTTTATACCTATCCGACATTAATGGCTGCTGATATTTTAACGTATGACAGCGATATTGTTCCTGTCGGTAAAGATCAAGTACAACATGTGGAAATTGCTCGTGATATTGCCGGTGCAATTAATGCGCATTATGGTAAAGAGCTTTTGCGTCTGCCTGAATATCATATTGAAGAAAATGTAGCAGTTGTTCCCGGAATCGACGGACGTAAAATGAGTAAGTCGTACGGCAATGTGATTCCGTTATTAGAAGATGATAAATCAATCAAAAAAGCTATTTTTTCAATTAAAACAGATTCTCGTCCTATGGAAGAACCGAAAAATCCTGAAGAAATTTTGGTTTATGAAATTTATAAGTCAATTGCAACTCCGGAACAGCTTTTGGAAATGGGTGAGGGTTTGCGTCAGGGTAAACTCGGATACGGACATATTAAAAATATGCTTTTGGATGCTGTTATTGCAGAAGTCAGTACTGCAAGAGAAAAATATGATTATTATATGAGTCATTATGATGAAGTTGAGTCCATGTTGGCAGAAGGGGCGCAAAAGGCGCGTCCGGTAGCTCAGCGTACTCTCAAACGTCTGAAAGATGCTGTATTCGGGAGGTAAGTTTGAAAAAATATCTCATATTGGGAACCGTGCTTGTTTTACTTGGTGTTTTGGGTGCCAAGGTATGGTATGCCAAATCAGCGTGTGGTAATAAGTCTGTGCCGGGAGAATTATCCGAATGGCTTGTTAATTCCGATATGAATATTTTTGAAGTCGGGGATAAATCGTTTTATGTGCAGGAGGCTATCGGATCACAAGGAATTGAAATGCTCTATCCGCGATTGCTCAAAGGTGATTTTCTGTTGACGTTTAATTTGATGAGTTTGACTGCAGAGGCCGATATTCGGATTTGTTTTTTGAAAGAAAATGATGAATATGAGACTGAAATGAAGTTTTCTTCAGGAGTTAATAAACTCAAGTTTTATCGAAATAAAATGTTATTATTGGAAAAAGATGTTGCGCAAATTGAGCCGGATATTTTTTATAATTTTCAATTGCAACGCAAAGGTAATGTTATGAGTTTTGAAGTGGACAAGGAAGAGTTTCTTAAAATGGAAACAAGTGATTTGCCGGTTAAAATACGTTTGAGTGTTAGCGGGCATCCGGATAATCCTGCTGCCGTTGAAATTATGGATTGGGAAGTGCAAAATTAAAACAAACCCCAGTTAACTACTGGGGTTTGTTTGATGTCTATTGGTTAATCATTTCAATAGCTTTGTCAGAATATTCTTTGATTTTTTCCGTACTAAAACGTAAGTCACGATGTTCACTTTCTGACAGACGTGGAAAAATAACTTTATGAATACCGCGTTTACCAATTACAGTAGGTAACGAAACGCAGACATCTTTGATGCCCTCAACTTCATCATGGTTGGAAGATACGGTTAGAATTGCATATTCGTTATTGGAAATAGCTTGGCAAATGCGAGTTAATGCTCCGGCAATTCCGTAATAAGTGGCTCCTTTACCATCAATAATTTTATAGGCAGAATTGCGGACGCAATCATCGATATATGCTTTTACTTCGGGAGTAAAAGGTTTGTTGGCGACTCTGGCGAGTTCTTCAATCTGGACAGAGCCGGCATCGCCGTTAGACCAGACCAAAACTTCACTGTCGCCGTGTTCACCTAAAACGTAGGCGTGAATTGACTGAGGAGAAACACCAAGGTGATAGCCAAGTAATGTGCGGAAACGAGATGTATCTAGTACCGTTCCGGATCCGATAACGCGTTGTCTAGGAAAACCGGATAGTTTTAGGGCAACTTCGGTCATAATATCTGCCGGATTTGAAGTGATAATTAAAATTGTTTCGGGTGCAACGCGAGCAATTTCCGGAATGATATTTTCAAAAATTTTAACATTACGACCTAATAGATCAATTCTGGTTTCGCCGGATTTTTGATTTGCTCCGGCGGTAATAATAACAATATCAGCTTCTTTAAGATCTTCATAAGTGCCGGCCTTTATCTTATTGGCATAAGCAAAAGGTGCTGCGTGAGCAATATCCATAGCTTCCGCTTGAGCCTTTTTTTCGTTTGCGTCAATTAAAACAATTTTTCTGGCAACTCCTTTCATCATTAAAGCAAATGCTGTTGCACTGCCGACTGCACCGGCTCCTATTATGCCTACTTTCATTTTTTTCTCCTTAAAATTATTCGGATAGTAATTAAATTTTTTTGATTGGGATGCAGGTTTTTTCAATTACTTTTTGTCATTAATACATATAGTAATTCGTATTTGGATAAACAATAAAAAAAAGACCATTTTCTAAATGGTCTTTTTTTTAGATTTGTAAAAAATTTCTATTCAACGATTGTTTCATCTTCGTCAGAAGTTGCTTCTGGGTTGGTTTCTACAACGTTCTCGTCAACTTCAGTTTCTTCGGCAACCGGTTCTTGATCAACGACAATAACGGCTTCTTCTGTAATGGTTGCTGCTTCGGCATTATTGTTGGTATTTTCGGTAACAGCATCTGTATTGTTATTTTCAACAGCAACATTTTCTTCTACAGTAACAACTTCAGGTTCTACAGTAGAAGTTTGATTCTTTCTGACAAATTGACCGATAATTAGCAAAATTACGATAACCAATACCACATAAAATATTTTTTTCATTTGAGTATCTCCCAAGATTTGTGAAACTACATTAAACTTATGATTAGAGTGTTTATTTGTCAATGGTTTTTCATTTTTTATCTTACGCCAAATCGGTTGCCAGAGCTGTAATGTTTGAGGCCTTGTTGATAAATTTTGACCGCCAACAAAAAGAAAATAATGCTACCGATACCCATGATTAACAGGGCTTGCAAGGAATGTCCTTTGATGAATTCTACCGGATAAAGCGATAAAAATCCGGCCGGAATAATTGTTAGAAAAACAACTTTGTACCAACCGGTAAAAATTGAAGCGGGTTGAGAACCAAAGGTTAAAAAGGCCATGAAGATGTTGTCGCCAAGGCGTTGAGTATCACTTGCAAAAAAGGCCAGTGCAGATAAAATTACTCGTAGAGAATACATGATTATGAAGGCAAACAGGCTAGCGAGAATGAATAACCAGAAATTGGCAAAAGTTACGTGTCCAGATATAAAAAACATGAGAAATCCGGTTACATAATCTCCCCAGTTTGCAAAAGTAGATTCAGATATTGATACCATAAAAAGACTACTGCGAGGAGAAACAAGAAAATTATCAAGGTTGCCGTTGTCGATAAATTCCGGTAATTGTTGAACTCCGCGAGCAAATAGGGCAAAAGTTGCGAAAGCGGTGTTCATAACAGCAAACAAGAGCGCCATGTCACCAAAATTCCACCCGTTAATTGTTCCTTTGTTTTGAAAAATGACCCACCACATAAAAATAAAAGACAAATTATTGATAGTCATCATGATAACGTTAGCTAAAGCATCACCTTTGCTTAAAAAAGCTGTTTTAAGATTGCTTTTTTGTACAAACAAAAAAAGTTTGAGCATTTTGAAAAAATTATCCGCCATAAACATTAACTTTCTTTTTGAGTTTAGAATACGCATAGGTTATGAAAAGCAGGATTAATCCTACCCAAAATGTGTTAAGAACAGCAGCTTCTGCCAAATTATTCCATGAAAAGTCGTATACTAGTTTGATAGTCAAATAGTAAATGGAATAAAAAGGTGTCCATTTAGCAATATCAACAAACCATTCAGGATATATGCTTAGCGGAAAAATTGCACCGCCAAAAATAAACGCTAATCGTTCAAATGCCATGGCAAGAGTGCGGATGCTGTTGAGCCATAATGCACACAAACCTATTCCGGTATAAAACAACACGTTAATGCAAGATGAAATCCAACACATTAATAAAATCAGCGGAAAATATTTCCATTCAAACGGAGGAGTGCCGGTTAAAGCAAAAGTGGTAATACTTCCAAATGCTCCCATTAGCAGAAAAGAAACGCTCATGTTGCCGATACCTTCGCAGTAACGCATGATGAAAAAAGAAATTGGCTTATTTACGTAGTAAGCCATGGTGCCTGATTGAATATCATCAAACAAAGTGCGTTCCATTTTGGGGGAGGACAAGATTATCATTTCGGCAAGGAGAAGGTACCAGATGAAAGTTGCGTTTAATCCGGATACATTGTCTTGGATGCCAATGACCTCCCATAGTCGATTATAAATAAACAGCAATATAAACAGGAAAAACAGTAATCCCGACAAATTAGCCTTGCGGCTCCAAGCTTGTTTGAACGAAATGCTGAATAATGCCCAATATTTGCTTAAAGATTTAATCACGTTTGTAAATCTCCTTTATGATTTCTTCCATCGGAGGGTTTTCAACCGTTATGTCTGTGACGTGATATTTTTTTACAATCTCATCCAAAGCTTGTTTTACCGGAGTATCTTTGGTATTAACGGTTTTTTTGATCTTATCCCCGGCATCGGTTGTTATTTCAATATATTTTTTGCTGAGATAAGATTGTTTGAGGCGGTCTAACGAATCATCAAAAATAATTTTTCCTTTATTGATGATGATGACGCGTTCACAAACTTTTTCCATATCGTCGGTATCGTGAGAAGTAAGTAATAGGGTAGTTTCTTCTTCCAGCGCCTGTTTTTTTATCAGATTGCGAATAATTTCTTTGGCCGTGACATCTAATCCGATAGTTGGTTCATCAAGAAATAGAATCTGCGGTTTGTGCAGAAGTGAGGCAACAATTTCACAGCGCATACGTTGTCCTAAAGAGAGCGAGCGAGTGGGATGAGAAAGGAGGTCGCGGATTTCGAAAAGATTAACAAGGCGAGATAAGCGGCGTTTGAAGGCTATTTCATCCATGTTATATATTTTACCCATGAGAGCAAAGCTGTCTTGAATCGGTAAATTGTACCACAATTGTGAACGTTGTCCGAAAACAGTTCCTATATCTCCGGCTATTTTTTTGCGGTTTTCCCAAGGTATCATCCCTTTAATTAAAGCTGTTCCCGATGTAGGGTAAAGAATGGATGAGAGCATTTTAATGGTGGTAGATTTGCCGGCACCGTTAGGACCAATAAAAGCAACACGTTCACCTTTTTTTATGTTAAAGGTTATTTTGTCGACAGCGGTTATATTTTTGTATTCGGGAAAGAAAAGTGATCTTAGTCCACTGTTGTTTTTTTTGAGTTTGAATTTTTTGGTAAGTTGATTAACTTCAATAATGTTGGTCATTTTTTATCCACCTTTCAATCAGCCCTAAAGTATAAGTTTTTTGCGCCTTAAAGCAAGGTTTATTTGATGTTAATGTGTGTTTTTTTAAAATAATGCTTGTCAAATACAATAAAATTATGATAACAAATCAATCACGGGTCGGTTTGATCCGATTAATTTGTTTTAATTTTTTTGAGGTTTATCATATGACTGATACAGCAAACCGCGTTAAGAAAATCGTTGCAGAGCATCTTGGCGTAGAAGAATCTAAAGTTACCGAAAACGCCAGCTTTATTGATGATTTGGGCGCTGATAGCTTGGATACAGTAGAATTGGTTATGGCTTTTGAGGAAGAATTCGGTTGTGAAATTCCTGATGAAGCTGCTGAAAAAATTCTGACTGTGAAAGATGCTATCGATTATCTTTCTAAGAATGCTTAAGTCTGTATGACTTTGGAAATGTTGTGAAACTCGCTCATAATCATATAAGCGAGTTTCATTGTTATGTAGGCAGTTAAGAGATTGAGGAAACTTGTATGAGAAGAGTTGTTGTTACCGGTATGGGAGTTGTTTCTCCGTTGGGTAGAGGTGTTGAGCATAACTGGAAATGTCTTTTGGAAGGAAAATCAGGAATCGGTAAAATCGAAAATATTGATTTGAAAGATATTACGGTGACGATTGCCGGACAAGTGCCTTGGGGTGACGGAGAGCATGATTTTAATCCTGATACTGTTTTGCCACCTAAAGATCAGAAAAAAAATGACAGGTTTATTCTTTACGGATTGGCTGCCGGTGGTGATGCACTTGAGGATGCCGGATGGAAGCCGGAAAATGTAAGTGAAGAAGAAAAATATCGTGCTGGTGTTATGATAGGATCCGGCATTGGCGGTTTGCAATCAATTTATGATAATTCTATTTCATTCAATGAAAACGGAATGAAACGTATTTCTCCGTTTTTTATTCCTTCTTGTTTGATTAATCTTATTTCAGGTAATCTTTCAATCAAGTATGGATTAAAGGGGCCGAATCATGCTTGTGTTACGGCATGTTCTACAGGTACTCACGCAATTGGTGATGCTGCAGCGATGATTGCACGTGGTGATGCTGATTTGATGGTTGCCGGTGGTGCTGAGTCTGCCGTAAATGTTTTGGGTTTGTCTGGTTTTGCTCGTATGAAAGCGATAACTTCTGATTTTAATGATACTCCAGAAAAAGCTTCTCGTCCGTGGGATAAAGCTCGTAGCGGTTTTGTTATGGGTGAAGGTGCCGGTGCGTTGGTTTTGGAAGAGTATGAGCATGCTAAAAAACGCGGTGCCAAAATTTATGCAGAAGTTGTCGGTTATGGAATGAGTGGTGATGCTTACCATATTACAGCTCCTTCCGGTGATGGGGCTTATCGTGCTATGAAAATGGCTGTTGAACATGCTAAAGAGAATGGTGTAGAGCTGTCTGATATTGGATATATTAATGCTCACGGAACTTCTACACCGGCAGGCGATGTTGGTGAGGCTATGGCTGTTAAGCGTTTGTTTGGTGATGAGGGTATTAAAAATGTTTCTATGTCATCTACCAAGTCGGCAGTTGGGCATTTACTTGGTGCGGCAGGAGCGGTAGAGGCTGTTTATTCTATTATGGCTTTGCAGACGCAAACTTGTCCGCCAACTTTGAACTTGGAGAATCCAGAAGAGGAGTTGGCTGATTTTGATTTGGTGCCGCTTAAGGCGAAAAAACGCGAAATCAAAGCAACAATGTCTAATTCGTTTGGTTTTGGTGGAACGAATTCGTCTGTTGTTTTTAAGAAGATTTAATTAATTGTTTCCCCTCAGGTGAATATCTGCCTGAGGGGAGTTTTTTGTACTGACGGGTGACACATGAAAAAGTTTGTTTTTTTGCTACTTTTATTGGGGCTAATTGCTGTTGCCAAAGTCAGGTTTTGGATATATGAACCGGGCAGATTGCAAATACCGGTGCAGATGATTATTCAAAAAGGATCTACAGTTAGGAATATTGCTCATCGCTTGAATGAGGTCGGGGCAATTGATAAGCCATGGCTGTTTCGATTGGCGGCACGATATTATCAACTTGATACCCGTTTGAAAGCAGGAGAATATGAGTTTCTTCCTAATGTATCTATATTTGAAATTATTAATAAAATGGCGCGTGGTGAGGTGATGTATCGTAAGATTACGTTGCCTGAAGGATTGACAACCAAACAAATACTTGATGTTATTGAGGCAGATGATAATTTGCGCGGTGAAATCACCCTTAAACCTGAAGAGGGGGAGTTATTGCCGGAAACGTATAGTTTTGTGTACGGTGATACAAAAGACAGTATTATTCGTCAAGCGCAAGAGGCAATGAAAAAAGCTGTTGCCAAAGCGTGGGAACAACGGGCAGAGGGATTGCCGATTAAAAACAGTGTTGATTTGGTAGTATTGGCCTCAATTGTAGAAAAAGAAACAGGAATTGCTGAAGAGCGAGGTTTGGTTGCATCTGTTTTTGTTAATCGGTTGCGAAAAGGAATGCGTTTGCAAACGGATCCAACAGTGATTTATGCTTTGACTGCCGGAAAAACTGACTTAGAGCGTCCGTTAACACGCAATGATTTGAAAATTGATAGCCCTTATAATACATATAAGTATTATGGTTTGCCGCCAAAGCCGATTTGTAATCCGGGAAAAGATTCGCTTAATGCCACAGCAAGTCCTGAAATTAGTGATTATTTATATTTTGTGGCTAATGGCAACGGAGGGCATAATTTTGCGAAGTCGTTGAATGAGCATAATAAAAATGTCAGTCGTTGGAAAAAAATTCGTAATCCATAAAAAATATCTTGTTTTAGGATAAAAAATTTTATAGTTATGTCTATATGTAATAATTTTTAAGATATAGATATAGTTAACACAAGTTTAATTCTAACATTTGTAATTATGAATCTTTTTAGTAAAATTGCGTATTATTTGGAGCTTTTTGGCTACATGGGTATGCGTATGGTGATTAGTCCGCCGCAAGTTTATCGTCGAAATTTGGCGTTACGTCGTGAAAATGTTTATCGTTGTAAGAAGGCAACGTTTCAGAAAAAACAACCGCAACGTCGGGGAAAAAGAGGTAAATAATTTAAAATCAGCTATTATGGAGAGAGAAAAAATTTTAGAAAAGTTGCTTCCGATTATTCAGCGAACAACTTTTAATAAAGAAATTACTCATCTTGATGAAGAAGATGATTTTAAGAATACTCTATGTATGGATAGTTTGGACATGACTTCACTTGCCATACGTTGTGAACAAGAATTTAATGTTGTCTTTGAAGGTGAAGAACTGAAAATCAAAAAGGTCGGCGAATTGATCGATTTTATTCAAGGACTGTCTTAAAAAATGTTATCTATGGAAAAGCAGGAAGTATGCGAACGTGTTATTGCGTTAATAGAAAGTAAAGTGTATAGCGATAAGGGTATTAGCTTGAATGATGATTTGCGCGATGAACTGGGATTAGATAGTTTGGATATATTCGAACTTATGTGTGATTGCGAAGAAGATTTCAAGATTGCTCTGCCGGAAGATACGTATGATGTGAGAACCGTACAGAATCTTACAGATATTGTTTTTAAGAAAATTCAGGGTTAGACTTTTGATGAAAGCGTTTGTTCTTAGGGAACAGACGCTTTTGTTTTATTTAGGCTTGTCCGACCGTTTCCATCATCATGGGATAAAGCGCCTGACGCGGTTCCATACCTTTGGTCAGGACAACTTTGAATATCGGGTACATGCGCTCACATTCTTTTATTGCGATGTCAATAATTTGTGAAAGTTTGCTTTCAAAGTCTTCTTCATTTTGGTGCATAAAAATAGAGTGTTTGAAAACAGGAGTGTTTTGTTCAGTCCAATATGAAAAATGCCCAACCCATAATTCTTCATTAATCAAGGCTAGAAGTTCAAAAATTTTGCTGCGATTTTCAATTTTATTTTCAATATCCATTAGGCAAGATATGTGTAAGCATTGCATATTGGTTTCCCACGCGAAAAAGAGCAACATATTGCTCCACTTTCCCTGAACCTCAATGACGACTTCATTAGGGTTGCGGCGTTCCAATTCGTATGATTGGGATGAAAATATGTTTTCGACCAGGTCGATAGGGTTAGTGTCAGGGGCCAATTTCTGTGCCGACAGCATTTCGTGTACTCCGAAATTAAGGTTGCAGTCAAATCATGAAAACAGCATATCCTTACCGAGTCGGTAAATTCAATCCTCGGAGTCCAGTTTTCCACTTAATTCACAGATGTGGATAAAAATTTTTTTGTATAATTGTTGAAAAACAAAGTGTTAATTGATTGAGCGTTTTTTATTTTTTTTTAGATGTGGATATATTTTTTTTTATTAATATAGTGTTAGTAATTTTTGTTGTTTGTGCGGAGGTTAAGATGATAGGCTTAGATTTTCCTGATATTTCGCCGATTATATTTTCGATTGGTCCTGTAGCTGTGCGTTGGTATTCAATGGCATATTTAATAGGAATCGTTTTTGGTTGGTTAATGATCAATCGTAATGTCAGAAAAAATCAACTTGGTTTGGATAAAGCACAAATTGAGGATTTAGTGTTTTATTTGACGTTGGGGATTATTATCGGCGGTCGTTTGGGATACGCGATGTTTTATGGTGGTCGGGCAATGTGGCTGCAACCTTGGCATTTGTTAGAGATATGGAAAGGAGGTATGTCTTTTCATGGTGGGGCGCTTGGTGTAGTTATTGCAACTATGTTATATTCTCGTAAAATCAAATATAGTTTTTTGCGTTTGACTGATTTGGTTGTGTTATATGCGCCTTTGGGAATTTTTTTGGGACGCTTGGCTAATTTTGTAAATGATGAGTTGTGGGGGAGAGTGGCGAATGTACCATGGGCTGTTAAGTTTCCTTCCGGCGGTTTTTTACCGCGTCATCCGTCGCAATTATATGAGGCATTTTTTGAAGGTATGTTGATGTTTGTAATTTTAAATTGTTTGTGGCAGTTTAAAAAAGTACGTGAGGCAAAAGGTTTAGTTTCGGTTTTGTTTATCATTTTATATGGTTGTTTTAGAATTGCTTTGGAACAATTTCGTGAGCCGGATGCACAACTTGGTTATTTTTTCGGAAGTATTACTATGGGACAGATGTTATCGGTCCCGTTGATTGTTGTTGGTTTAATTGTTGGGTGGGGAATACTTAAGAAATTTAAAGCTTAAGCTTTGGATGTGACATTGTGGCTAAAATTGCGTGTTTTTTGCAAAACTTTGCGAGCGCGAATCAAAACTTCAAAAGAATTAAGATCTTGACGCTTTTTCTCAGAAACCGCACCGGAAATGGTTAGTTTTAATGCTTTTTTATGTGGTGAATATTCAAATAGGGAAGAAGCTATAGATCGACGAATAGCTTCAATTTGTGTAAAAGTTTCATTCTTGTCTAAGTTTTTATAAACTATGACAAATTCATCAGGGCTGTAACGATAAATTGATTCTTCTTTTTCTAATTCAAGAAGCTTATCGGTGATTAGTTTTATTAATATATTTTGAGTATGTTTGCCGAAATTAAGAGCAAGTTTATCATAATCATCAATACTGACAATGCCTAAGCTATATTTGAGCGGAAAATTTTTTGAATGAATGATGAATGAATTACGGCTGTATAAACCAGTGAGGGGATCTCGATAAGTTTCTAAATAGATATTTTGAGATATTGACATTAAAAGGCATATAATTGCACCTAAAAAGAAAATAGTTAATCCGGATGTTGTTGCAGAATAATAAAGTCCGCATCCTATAAACAACCCCGCAAATAGAGCATTATAATTCCATATATCTCCGAAGCGTACCGCATTGGTAAAAGTGCTGATAAACAAAGCAGCGAAAAGAAAAAATGATATTAGATTAAAAGGTGTTAAGCTCATGAATTCAGTAGTTAGGTTTATGCTTATATTATTACGACAAAGGTGTTCTATTAATGCAAATTCGGCAAAAAAGGCGAGTAGTAAATATACCGTGTCACGAGAGAGAAAACGTCGGTTAGGCCAAAAATAGAAAAAAAGTAGATTAGTAGGAAGAAAGACAGATGAATTTTGATAAGCCACTGTCGAAGTGAAGTTGCCACCATGTAATATTTTGAGTTGATTTATAACAATATAGGCAATAACCATGCTTAAAATAAAGAAAAGAGATTTATTCAAATTGAAATACAGTAGAATAATTGTCGAGATAAAACTGAAGATATAAAAAAAGACGTGCATTGTTGATGTAATTGATGACGAAAAAGGGGCTCCGATATGAAAGCAGAGTAAGCATCCCCCAAATAAAACTGCCGGTAATAGCATGTGAACAATCAGCGGAAAAATTTTTTCTGCTAATATCAATTTTTGCATCGTTTTAGCGCCTCAGATAAAATTTAACTGGATGGTATTATACGGCTGAAAGGTTAAATTTTGTT